>JACDGO010000524.1 GCA_013821585.1 Sphingomonadaceae bacterium | reverse complement strand
GGTAACCGGGATCCTCGACCGCGACGACCGTCTCGCCGGGGACAACGAGCGTGCGGGCAACCAGGTCGAAAGCTTGCTGCGCACCGGCTGTGACGAGCACGTCATCGACTTGGCAGGGGACCGCTCGTGTCAAGCCAATATGATCGGCGATTGCTCGACGCAGGTGATGGTTGCCCTGGTTGCGCTGCGGGCTGCGTGAAGAAGCGGGCGCGGTCTCAAGCTTGCGCAGCTGGCGAGCCATGACTTGGCGAAAAGTCGCGTGCGGGAACAGGCTCTGATCGACAAGAGCCGGGCGGAGATCAGCCACCATGCGCGGCAACACTGTCTGACCGTCGCGTTCGTGCCAGAAGCCGATCCATGATTTGATGTCGGGTCGGTCCCAGAAATTGTTGCCGGCTCGAGCGACGGAGTGGGCCGACGGTTCCGGGGCGGCCGCCGCGCCTGGCGCAATGGCGCGCACGAACGTGCCGGAGCCGTGCCTGGCAGATATCAGGCCTTCCTGGGCGAGCCTGTCGTACACATCCTGGGCCGTATTGCGCGACACGCCGAAGACGCGGCAGGCGGCGCGTGTCGATGGCAGCCGCGCGCCGGGTGGCAGGCGGTGATCGAGGATCGCTTCCTTGAGCTGGCGGAAAAGGTGGCTTGCGACGTCGCGCGACCCCATTGGCGCGGTCGTGACCTTGAGTTCGAAAAGTGGGTCCATAATTTCATTGGGCCACTTTATACCGACACGACAACACTTTTGTGCGAACTGGCGCTCAACAGCCGTGCGACCAAACTTTTATGCTGCGAACATTAGCATCTAGGGGATCCCGCACATGCGCTTAAGCTGGTTTATTGCTTGTCTTGTCCTTTGCACGAGCAATGCCGCGCTCGCTCAGTCGGCGACCGCCGTCCGCGACGGCTCGCACGATTTCGATTTCTCTCGTGGCAGCTGGACGACCGACGTCACGATTATCAAGGATCCGTTCAACAAGCCGGGCGAGGAAGTCCACATGCGCGGGACGAAGGTTGCGCGGCCGATCTGGAATGGCAAAGGTTGGATCGAGGAGATCGAGGCAGATGGACCTAGCGGCCATTGGCAGGCGGCGAACGTCTTTCTCTACGATCCGGCGGCCGGCCAGTGGAGCGAGAATTACGTCGACAGCTCTGACGGCAAGATGGATCGACCAAGCATCGGCGGCTACCGAAACGGAAGGCTCGAATTCTACTCTCAGCAGCCGGTTGGCGGACGGTCCATGCTCGTGCGCGGCACTTGGACCATATCGACGCCAGATTTGCATAGCTACGAGGTTGCGAGATCGATGGACGGAGGGCGCTCGTGGCACACCTCCTTCATTGCCCGCGTGAACCGCGCCCGATGACTCGCTGGCGCACGGTGACCGCAATCTCAGTAGGGCTTCTCGCGCTGGCTCCCGCGTATGCTGCCGACGTCGTCGGCCCACACGCCTTCGACTGGGAAATCGGCAACTGGACGACAAAGGTACGAGTTCGGACCAACCCGCTTTCGGGCCAGTCGGCGGCCTGGTCGGACTATGCCGGAACATCAGATGTAAAGCCGCTGCTCGATGGCCGGGCGAACTTCGTCGAACTGTCGGTTGCGGGCCCGGCGGGAAAGATCGAGGGCGGATCGCTTCGGCTCTACAGCCCGCAATCGGGCCAGTGGAGCCTCAATTATGCGAACTTGCGCAATGGTCTTTTGACCTCACCCATGTTCGGCGGCTTTGACGCCAGCGGTCGCGGCGCGTTTTTCGGACAGGATATGGTCGACGGCCGAACAGTGCTGGTCCGTTTTATCATCACGAGAACTTCGCCCGACGAATCACGTTTTAAACAGGCCTATTCAGCCGACGGCGGCGCAACCTGGGAAGACAATTGGATTGCAGTCGATAAGCGACGGTGATTTCCGAGGTTCGATCATTCCGCCACGCTCCCGAGCATTCCCTCGAACAAAAGCGCCCGGCCGGCCGTGGTGGTAGCGTCATGGGGCGTGAATAGCGAGACTTGGCGCACGCCGCCGACTGGCAGCTGCCTGACGAGAGAGCGGTGGCTTTGGTCGCGAGCACATGTTCGTATCC
>JACDGO010000523.1 GCA_013821585.1 Sphingomonadaceae bacterium | reverse complement strand
GTCGCGGTCGATGCGCTGGGCGCGGATCGCGTTTGGTGCGCGATGCTCCCCTCCCGCTTCACCGCCGGTATTTCGGAAAGCGACGCGGTGGAGTGCGCGCGGCTGCTCGGCTGCCGCCTCGACACGATCCCGATCGCCGAGGCGATGACCGCGTTCGACGCCATGCTGGCCGGCGTGTTCGAGGGCCGTGCGCCCGACCTCGCAGAGGAGAATATCCAGGCGCGCATCCGCGGCCTGACGCTCATGGCGATCTCGAACAAGTTCGGGCCGATGCTGCTGACCACCGGCAACAAGAGCGAGATGTCGGTCGGCTATGCCACACTCTACGGCGACATGGCGGGCGGCTATTCGGTCTTGAAGGACGCCTATAAGACGACGGTGTTCGCGCTATCGCGCTGGCGCAACGCGAACCGCCCGCGTCTCGGCCTGGGGCCGGAGTGCCCGGTGATGCCCGATCGCGTCATCACGCGGCCGCCGTCGGCCGAGCTGCGAGCCGACCAGAAGGACGAGGATTCGCTGCCGCCGTATGACATACTCGACCCGATCCTGCGCGGGCTCGTCGAGGAGGAGAAGACGGTCGCCGAGATTGCGGCGCGGGGCTTCGACCGCGACACCGTTGCGCGCATTGAACGTCTGCTTTACGTCGCCGAATACAAGCGCCGCCAATCGCCGCCGGGCGTGAAGCTCGGATCGCGCAACTTCGGCCGCGACCGGCGCTACCCAATCACGAACGCGTTCCGGACGCTGTGATGGACATTCTGGTCCGTTTATACTAGGAATCTGGCCAGAAAGGGTTTTGTATAATGCGTCACGTGCCCGTCGCCGCGTTCAAGGACAAGGCGTCCGAATATATCGCCGCTGCCGAAAGCGGCGAGGAGATTGTCATCACCCGCCACGGCAAGCCTGCAGTGAAGATGACGGCCGCACTGGACTCGATAGAACGCGAACGACGCGCGAGAGCGGCGCTCGACGACCTGGCCGCGATGCGCAAGCGCATGCGCGCCGAAGGGCGAACGGCGACGATGGAGGAGATGATCGCCTGGAAGAACGAAGGAAGGCCGTGAGCCGCTGCGTCATCGACGCGTCCGTGATTGGACCGTTGCTGTTTCAGGATGAAGCCGATGACCTTATCGCCGTGCTTCCCGACATATTGGCGCGTGGCGAGGCGATCGTGCCGGGCCACTGGCGCCTTGAAGTGGCGAATCAGGTTGTGATGGGCGCGCGGCGCGGCCGGGCGCGCAACGTCGAAGTCGCCCTGATCCTGCGCGCGATTGCCGCGCTCCCTGTCGAGGTCGATCCGGCTACCGGGGATCACGCATGGACCACGACGCACGCGCTCGCGGTGCGCCATGGCCTGACGATATACGACGCGGCCTATCTTGAACTTGCCATGCGAATGTCGATACCACTCGCGACGGCCGACACCGACTTGATCTACGCGGCGAACACCGAAGCGGTCCCGCTAATAACATGACAGTCACCCGTTTCGCCCCGTCGCCGACCGGCCGGCTGCATGTCGGCAACCTTCGGACCGCGCTGCACAACTGGCTGTGGGCGCGCAGGAACGGTGGAAGTTTCCTGCTGCGCATCGACGACACCGACGCCGAGCGGTCGCGCGAGGATTTCGTCGAGGCGATCCGCGCCGATTTGCGCTGGCTCGGCCTCGATTGGGACGGCGAGGCGCGGCAGTCGGAGCGGTTCGCGCTCTACGACGCGCGGTTCGAGGCGCTGAAGGCGGCGGGACGGGTCTATCCTGCATACGAAACACCCGAAGAGCTCGACGTCAGGCGCAAGATCCTGCTCGGACGCGGACTGCCGCTGATCTATGAACGGCCGTCCGAGGGCGCGCCGGTTCGCGAAGGCCGAACCCCGCATTGGCGCTTCCAGCTCGATCACGACGCCCCGATCGAGTGGGGCGACCTGATCCGCGGGTCGCAGCATTTCGATCCCGCCAAGCTCAGCGACCCCGTCGTGCGCCGCGCCGACGAATCTTGGCTCTACCTCCTTCCCTCGGTGATCGATGACATCGAAATGGGGGTGACGACGGTCGTGCGCGGCGAGGATCACGTCTCGAATACCGC
>JACDGO010000522.1 GCA_013821585.1 Sphingomonadaceae bacterium | reverse complement strand
TCACCGCGCGGGCCGAGTTCGCTGCGCTCCCACAGCCGCAGGTCGCCATTCTCGGCGGCGACGGTCAGCCTGATGCCGCCGAGCCGCTGGCGCAGCGCGAACGCGGCCTTGGGCGCGCGCTCGATCCCGCCCGCGCGATCGGCGACGAGGAATGCGGGCTCGCGCGCGCCTTGCAGGTCCGCCGACTGAGCAAGGCCCAGCATGACTTGCGTCGCCGGGCCGAGCCGCATCGCGACCGATCCGGCGAGCACGCGCGCGCTTTCGGCTTGGTCGCGCGTCAGCAGCATCTGGCGCGGCGCACCGCCCGCGACTGAAAGCGCGAGCGTTGCCGGCCCAGCCTGCGTCGCGGCCGATCTCATGTCGAGCGTCAACCCCGGCGCGAGCCGCGAGGCGCGCGGGCTCCGCGCGATCGTCGGCGACAGGTCGACCGCAAAGTCGCGGCCATAGCTGTCGCGGATCGTCGCGGCCATTCCGGTTTGCGCGGCGTCGCCCATCGGCGCGCTGAGTGTCGCATTGGCGGTCAACGAAACGGGCACCGTCGAGCCGCTCAACGACGTCTGACCCTGCGGTGCGAAGGCGCGTGCGAGGTTGAGCTCGCCGCGCCCATAGACCGCGTCGGTGCCTGGATCGCCGAGGTCGGTCGCGGTGCGCAGCAGCAGGTCGACGATTTGCGCGGGCGTCAGCGTCGGGAATGCCTGCGCGATTAGCGCGACCGCGCCCGCGACCGCCGGCGCGGAGAAAGACGTGCCGCTGAACAGGAATGTCGCGCCCGTCTGGTCGATCGACCGCACGCGCACGCCGAGCGCGTCGATGAAGACCGACGCGCCGTTGCCAGCGCGGTTCGAGAAGCTGGCGATCGCGTGCGCGCCATCGACCGCGCCCGCGATCAGCACGAGGCCGTGCGCGATGGGATCGGTCGCGATCTGCGCGAGCGGATCGGGGTTCGCTCCGGCGATAGGGTCGGTGTCGAAGTCATTGCCCGCCGAAATGACGATGATCACGCCCGCCGATGTCGCGCGATCGATCGCCGCGCGCAGTGTGCCGTTGGCAGGCTCGCCGCCGAGCGAGATGTTGACGACCCGCGCGCGCGCCGAAACCGCGAGATCGAGCCCGCTCGCGATCGCCTTGTCGTCATGCGTGCAGCCGTCCCCCGCCGGCACCCGTGCAGCTTCCCGGCGTGTCGGTCCTGAGCACGAGCAGGGTCGCCCCCGGCGCGACGCCGTGGATGCCGTTGTCGTCGCGCGCGCCGAGCAGAACGTCGGAGACCGCGGTGCCGTGGCCGCCCTGATCCTCGATCCCGCGCGATCCCGCGAGGTCAGCGGAAAGCGGGCTGATCCTGCCGGCGAACTCGGGGTTCGACGCAGCGACGCCGCTGTCGATGACTCCGGCGACCACGCCCGCGCCGCTCGCGCCCGCCTGATAGGCGACGAGCGCCTGCGCCTGAACCGCCGCGTTCGACCGGCGGTATTCGGCGGTGTCGAAGCCCGAGGGAGTCGGCGTGGGCGCGGGAGCGGGAGCGGGAGCGGGTGCGGGCGTGGGAGCGGGCGGGAGCGCCGGAGTCGAATTGACCGCGCCGCCGCTGCCGCCGCATGCGCTCAGCGCGACCAGCGGCGCGCCGCATCCCGTCATGAAGATCGAGCGCACCCGCATATGGCAGCGATTCCCTCTGTTCCGCGAACGCTTAGCGACGCGGGCGTTGCACACAGCTTAACGGCTTTTGCCGGGCGCGCGACCCCCGGCTATGACCCGCACGATGCCGCCCGGACTTGCCCATATCGATGCGTGGATCTTCGACCTCGACAACACGCTCTATCCGCATAGCGCGCGGCTGTTCGAGCAGGTGGACCGGCGCATCACCGACTATATCGCGCGGCTGTTTCAGGTCGGGCACGACGAAGCGTACCGCATTCAAAAGGGCTATTTCCACGCGCGCGGGACGACGCTCGCCGGGCTGATGGCCGAGCATGGAGTCGACCCGCACGAATATCTCGCCGACGTTCATGATATCGAGATGGACATGCTTGAGGAAAATGCGCCGCTTGCCGCCGCGATCGCGAAGCTGCCGGGGCGCAAGTTGGTCTTTACC
>JACDGO010000049.1 GCA_013821585.1 Sphingomonadaceae bacterium | reverse complement strand
GATCGGCGGCGCGAACAGCGTGAGCGCGAGCAGCGCGGCCGCCGCGATCAGGATCGGCAGCGCCGCGCGCCCCACAACCGCGCGCAGATCGTCGCGCCGCCAGCGCGCGAGCGGGCCGAGCGCCATCATGCTGACCAGGACCAGCGCGATCGGCCCCGCGGCGGCGTTGAAATAGGGCGGGCCGACCGAGAGCTTACCGCCGGTCAGCGCCTCGAAGCCGAGCGGGTAGAGCGTGCCGATCAGGACGACGCCGAGGATCGCAGAGAGCAGCAGGTTGTTCGCGACGAGCATCCCCTCGCGGCTGACGTAATCGAAGCGTGCGCCTTCGCGCACGGTGCCGATGCGGAAGGCGAATAACGTCAGCGCGCCGCCGATGTAGAGCGCGAGCAGCGCGAGGATGAAGCTGCCGCGCCTGGGATCGACCGCGAAGCTATGCACGCTGGTCAATATGCCCGAGCGCACGAGGAAGGTGCCGATCATCGACATCGAGAAAGCGACGACCGCGAGCATGATCGTCCATGCGCGCAGACTGTCGCGCGTCGCCAGCACGCTCACCGAATGAAGCAGCGCGGTCGCGGCGAGCCACGGCATCAGCGACGCGTTCTCGACTGGATCCCAGAACCACCAGCCGCCCCAGCCGAGCTCGTAATAGGCCCAATAGCTTCCCGCGGTGATGCCGAGCGTCAGGAAAATCCACGCGCCCAGCACCCACGGCCGCATCGCGCGCGCGAAATCGCGGCCGACGTCGCGCGTGACGAGCGCGCCGACCGCGAAGCTGAACGCGATCGACATGCCGACATAGCCGAAATAGAGCGTCGGCGGATGGAAGGCGAGACCGGGGTCTTGCAAGAGCGGGTTGAGCCCCTGCCCTTCGGCGGCCGCCGGATTGAGCCGCGCGAACGGGTTCGACGAGAACAGAAGGAACGCGTAGAATCCGAAGCTGATCGCCGCCTGCGCCGCGAGGGTCGCCGCCAAAGTATGCGGTCGCACCCGATGCTCGAGGATCGCGACGAGCGCGCCCGCGAGCCCGAGGATCGTCACCCACAGCAGCATCGACCCTTCGTGGTTCCCCCAGGTTCCGGCGAACTTGTAGAGCCACGGCTTCATCGAATGGCTGTTCGACACGACCAGCGCGACCGACATGTCCGAGTTCAGAAAGCACAGGATGAGGAGGCCAAAGGAGAGCGCGACGAACAGCCCCTGCACCACCGCGACCGCGCGCGCGCCGCGGCGCAGCTCGGCGCGGCTCTCGTCGATCGCGAGCGCGCCGAGCACGAACTGAAGCAGCGCGAGCGCCGCCGCCACCCACAGCGCGGCAAGGCCGGCTTCGGCGGTCATCCTTTCAGCGTCTTCGTTACATGCCCGTTGCCGCTGCGCTTGGGCGGCATGTAGCGTTCGTCGTGCTTGGCGAGCAGGTTGGTCGCGACGAACGTGTTGCCCGCGAAAGCCCCTTCGGCAACGACGCCCGAGCCTTCCTTGAACAGATCGGGCGGGATGCCGCGAAAGCGCACGGGGACCGCGCTCGTTTCGTCACGAACGACGAAGTCAATCGTTACGCCGTCGGGCGCATGCTTCAGGCTTCCCTTTGTGACCATGCCGCCGAGACGGACGACGCGGCCCTGTTCGACGCCGTTGCGCGCGATGTCGCCGGGCGACAGGAAATAGCTCGCCTGATCCTTCAGCGCGGACATCGCCAGCACGCTCGCGCCCGTCAGCGCGGCGAGCGCGACGAGCGCGAGGACCAGGCGCTGGTTCTTCGCTTTCACGACCGCTCGGCGTTCCGCATCGCCGCCCACGCCCAAAGGGTCAGTGCGGCCGTGCCGCCAAGCGCGATCGTGTACGCCGCGATGACGAACGGCCAGTGGTTCATGCCCGCGCCATCCGCGCGAGCCGCGCCTCGGCCTTGGCGCGGCCAAGGATCGCGCGCATCCGCATCAGCACGATCGACACGAACAGCAGCGTGAAGCCGAGCGTCGTGAAGCCGAGCGGCCAGAGCATGTCGGGCGCGATCGTCGAGCCCGTGAGGGTGATCGACTGCCCCTGATGCAGCGAATTCCACCAGATCACCGAATAATGGATCACCGGCAGGTTGACCGCGCCGACAAGCCCGAAGATCGCCGTCGCCCTACTAACGGCACCGCGCTCGTCGTCGGCGTTCGCAAGCGCGATATAACCGAAATAGAGGAAAAGCAGGACGAGCATCGACGTCATCCTGCCGTCCCATTCCCACCATGTGCCCCAGGTCGGGCGGCCCCAGATCGAGCCCGTCGACAGGCAAATCGCGGTGAACGCGGTGCCCGGAACCGCGATCGCGCGGCCCGCGACGCCGGCGAGCGGATGATGCCAGACGAGCTGCATCAGGCCCGCGAGCGCGATCCCGCTCCAGCCGGCCATACCCAGCCAGGCGGCGGGCACGTGGACATACATGATCCGGACGCTCTCGCCCTGAAGATAGTCGGGCGGAGTTACGAACAGCCCGCCATAGATGCCGATCGCGATCAACAGCGTGCCGCCGATCCCGCAAACCGCGGTCAGCGGCCGGGCGAGCCGGAGGAAGCGGGCGGGGTTCGCGAGCGCATGCATCGCGCGCGGATTAGCGAAACGAGAGGGCAGGTGAAAGCGGGAAGTCCGGGCGGCTCGTCTTACCGTTCGACCAGCCGCGTATAGAGGTGCCAGGTCGCGTATCCGAGCACCGGCAGGACGACGGCAAGACCGATAAATGCCGGCAGGCAGCCGAGAAACAGCAACCCCGCGACGCGCAACCCCCAGCCGACCATCGCGCCCGGATTTTCACGCGCCGCCGCGAGCGAGGTGCGGATCGCGGTCGAGGCATCGACGGGCTTGTCGACGACCATCGGGAAGGACACGACCGTCAGCAACAGCGTCAGCACCGCGAAGCCCAGCCCGATAGCATTGCCGACCACGATCATGGCCCAACCCTCGGGGGTCGAGAACAATTGATGCACGAACCCCGACAGGCCGACCGGCCGACCGGTGCCGAGCGTTGCCGAATAAAGCGCCCAGGCAAGGATCAGCCAGCCGATAAACAGCACGACGAGCAGGCCGGTCAGCATCGCGAGGCCGGTGCGGCTGCGCCCGCGCAGCGGATCGAGAAAATGCCACCAGCTCGAATCGAGCTTCTCCTCGCGGCGTCGCGCGAGCTCGTAGAAGCCCGACGCGACCGCGGGGCCGAGGATCGAAAGCCCCGCGACGACGGGAAAAAACAGGAAGATCAGCTTGTCGTTGAACGCGAGCGACGCGGCGATAAGACCGATGAGCGGATAGAGCAGTCCGGCGAAGATCAGGTCGCCGCGCTTTGCTGGAAATCCTTCCAGCCCTGCGAAAGCGCCCAGTCGAGGTCGCGCGCGCCGACATGGCGTATCGGGGGGATGACCATCGCGGTGCCCTGTCGTGTCGCCATAGCGTGAACGCTCCGTGCTACCCGGCGGCCATGCTGACACAAGGCGCGCCGTCGCACAAATCCGATCGCGCGAACGTGAGCTGAGGCTCTAGGCGGCCATTTCCTGCCGGGCGAGCTCGCACTGCGACCAGATCTCGCTGAGCGCGGTCACGAGCTTGTCGATGTCATCGTCGGTATGGACCGGCGACGGCGTGATGCGCAGCCGCTCGGTCCCCTTCGCCACCGTCGGATAATTGATCGGCTGGACATAGATGCCGTGGTTCTCGAGCAGCCAGTCGCTGATCATCTTGCAGTGGTGGGGGTTGCAGACCATCACCGGGATGATGTGGCTCGGATTGTCGAGCATCGGAATGCCCATCGCCATCAGCCGCGCGCGGACGGTCGCGACGCGGTCCTTGTGCTGGACACGCTCGATCTGGCTGGTCTTTAGGTGGCGGATGCTCGCCGCCGCGCCCGCCGCGACCGCTGGGGGCAGCGCGGTGGTGAAGATGAAGCCGCTCGCGAAGCTGCGCACGAAGTCGCACATCGCCGCCGAGCCGGCGATATAGCCACCCATCACACCGTACGCTTTGCCGAGCGTCCCCTCGATCACGGTGATGCGGTCCATAAGGCCGCGTTCCTCGGCGATGCCGCCGCCGCGCGGGCCGTAGAGGCCGACGGCGTGAACCTCGTCGATATACGACAGCGCGCCGTGCTTTTCGCAAACATCGAGGATCTCGGCGATCGGCGCGATATCGCCGTCCATCGAATAGACGCTTTCGAACGCGACGAGCTTGGCGCGTCCCGGCGCGACCGTGGACAGAAGCCGGTCGAGATCCTCGGGGTCGTTATGCTGGAACTTCAGGCATTCGGCGCGGCTGTGGCGGATGCCCTCGATCATCGAGGCATGGTTGCCCGCGTCGGAAAGAACGACGCAGTTCGGCAGCTTCGACGCGAGCGTCGAAAGCGCCGCCCAGTTCGAAACATAGCCAGAAGTGAAGACCAACGCCGCTTCCATGCCGTGGAGGTCGGCAAGTTCGCATTCGAGAAGGACATGCTGGTGCGTGGTGCCCGAGATGTTGCGCGTGCCGCCCGCTCCCGCGCCGCAGCTGTCGAGCGCCTCGTGCATCGCCGCGATCACCTTGGGGTGCTGGCCCATGCCGAGGTAGTCGTTCGAACACCAAACGGTGACTTCGCCGACGCCGCCGTCCGACCAGCGCCGCGCGCGCGGAAAGGCGCCGCGCTTGCGCTCGAGCTCGGCGAAGACGCGGTAACGCCCTTCGGTCTTCAGCCCGTCGAGCTCCGCCAGGAACAGCGCCTCATAATCCATCGACTACTCCCGCTCCGGCCTTCGTCGGAGTTCAACGCTCCAATGCCGAATCGCGCTGCGGCATCATAGGGGAAAAAAGCTAATGCGTCGTCACAGACGTCAGGACTTGGATTTGAGATAGGCGATCACGTCGGCGCGCTTCTGCGGATCGGGCAAGCCGGCGAAGGTCATCGACGTGCCGGGGACGACGCGCTGCGGCTGCTCGAGATACTGGAACAGCTTTTCCGCGGTCCAGGTGATGCCGCTGGACTTGTTGGCTTGCGAATAGTGAAAGCCGGGCACGGTTCCCGCGCGCCGTCCGACGATGGCATGCAGCGAAGGTCCGATGCGGTTCACATCCGGGTCGACGACGTGACAGCTCTTGCAGACGGCGAAGGCCGCCTCGCCCGCAGCCGCATCGCCTTTGAAGTCGGCGAGCTTCTGACCGCCGAGCGTGTCGGTCGCGTTCGCGGCGACGGCAGCGGGCAGCGCCGCGGCGGTCGCCGTGCCGCCATTGTCCGCTGCTTCGTAGGATTTCGAGCATGCGCCGGTCATCAGCGGGACCATCGCGATCGCGGCGAGGACCAGCCGGGAAATCGTCTTGCGTCCGTCCATGCCCTGCATGTTCCATATCCGTCCGGCCGGATCAAGCGAACGGCGGACGTCAGCCTTCGCCGCCCAAGGTCCGGTAGAGCGCGACAAGATTGGCCGCGCGCGTCAGCCGAACAGCCGCGCGCGCGCGGCGCGCGGCATAAAGCGTGCGCTCGGCGTCGAGCGACGCGAGATAGGTGTCGATGCCGCCCTGATAGCGCGCACGCTGGAGGTTCGCGTTGTCTTGCGCGCCCGCGGCAAGGTCCGCCTGCGCGTCGAACTGACGCGCGATCGTGCCCTGTCGGGCGAGCGCGTCGGCGACTTCGCGGAACGCTGTCTGGATCGCCTTTTGATATTGCGCGAGCGCAGCATCGCGTTGCGCCTTCGCCAGATCGAGGTTGCCCTTGTTCGCGCCGCCGTCGAAGATCGGCAACGTCACTGACGGCCCGATCTGCCAGGTGAAGGCACCGCCCGTGAACAGCGAGCGCAGCGCGGTGCTGGCGAGACCCGCGATCGCCGTGAGCGCGATACGCGGGAAGAAAGCCGCGCGCGCCGAACCGATGCGCGCGTTGGCGGCGCGCAGGGCATATTCGGCCTGAACGACATCGGGGCGGCGCAGAAGGACGGTCGAATCGAGGCCGGCGGGGAGTTCGCCGAGCAGGCCGTCGACGCTCTCGATCGAAGCGGGCAGCTCGGCGTCGGCGACGCGCGCGCCGACGAGCAATTCGAGTGCGTTTCGGTCCTGCGAGACGGCGGTGATCTGGAGCGCGTGGTCGGCGCGCGCCTGATCGAGCACGGTCTCCGCCTGACGCAGCTCTGTGCGCGGCGCGACGCCGCCTTTGAGCCGCGCGTGCGTCAGCTCGACGCTCTTGCCCGCGCTGCGTTCGGTATCGACGGCGATCGCGAGTAGGCTGCGATCGGAAGCGGCGGTCAGATAGGCCTCGGCGACTTCGGCGATGAGCGTCAGCCGTGTCGCACGCGCCGCCGCCTCGCTGCCGAGATATTGCGCGAACGCGGCGTGGCTGAGGCTGCGCAGGCGGCCGAACAGGTCGATCTCGAACGAGGTCAGGCCGACGTCGAGATTGTAGCTGCTTTGCGCGCCGCCGCCGGTAGTGACGGTCGTCCCGGTGCCCGTATTTGTCGTCGTCCGGCTATTGCCGTCCGACACGCGTACGCCCGCCGAGGCGTCGATCTGGGGAAGGAGCGCGGCGCGATCGACATGATATTGCGCGCGCGCCGCGGCGATGTTTGCGGCGGCCAGGGCGAGATCCTGGTTGTTCGCCAGCGCGCGCTCGATGATCGCCTGGAGCTTGGGATCGTGAAAAATGTCGCGATAGCTGACGATCGGGAGCCCCGCTTCGCTGTTTTTGAGATAGGCGTCGCCGACCGGCCAGCTCTGAGGGATCGCGGGGTCGGGACGCTGGAAGTTGGGCTCGAGGCTGCAAGCGGCGAGCGCCGCGAGCGCGATCAATCCAGGCAGGCGCCGCATCAGCGCGCCTCCGCATGGCGCGGACGGAACAGCGTTCGGACTAACACGAAGAACAAGGGCACGAAGAAGATCGCGAGGAGCGTCGCGGTGAGCGTCCCGCCCACCACCGCCGTGCCGATCGCGACGCGGCTCTTCGCGCCCGCGCCGGTCGAAATCGCCAGCGGCAGCACGCCGAAGATGAAGGCGAGGCTGGTCATGATGATCGGGCGCAGTCGAAGCCGCGCGGCTTCGAGCGCCGCATCGATCGGCGCCTTTCCACGCTTTTCGGCGAGCTCGGCGAACTCGACGATCAGGATGGCGTTCTTGGCGGACAGGCCCATCGTCGTCAGCAATCCGACCTGAAAATACACGTCGTTTTCCAACCCGCGCAACGCGACGGCGATCGCCGCGCCGACGAGGCCGAGCGGGATCACCATCATCACCGACAGCGGGATCGACCAGCTTTCGTAGAGCGCGGCGAGGCAGAGGAAGATGACGATCATCGACAGCGCGTAGAGATAGGGCGCCTGGCCGCCCGAAATCCGTTCCTGATAGGACAGGCCACTCCACGCGACCGACACGCCGGGGAGCTGCGCGGCGAGCGCGGCGATGCGCGTCATCGCGTCGCCCGAACTCTTGCCGGGCGCCGCCTGCCCCTGAATTTCATAGGAGGGAATCCCGTTGAAGCGCGAAAGCGACGTCGGCGCCTGCGCCCATGACGTGCGCGCGAACGCGGTATAGGGCGCCATTTCCCCGTTCGACGATCGCACGAACCAGTCGGCCAGATCCTCGGGACGGCTGCGATAGGGCGCGTCGCCCTGAACATAGACGCGCTTGACGCGGCCGCGATCGATGAAGTCGTTGACGTAAGTGCCGCCCCAGGCGGTCGCGAGCGTGGAATCGACCTGCGACTGCGTCAGCCCCAACGCGCCGACCTTTTCCTGATCGACGTCGACCTTGAGCGTCGGATTGTCGTCGAGCGCGTTCTGACGCACCGAGGCAAGATTCAAATCCGCACCCGCCGCGTCGAGCAGGGCGTCGCGTCGCGCCTTGAATACGTCGCGCGACAAACCACTGCTGTTGAGCAGCTCGAGCGTGAACCCGGTCGACTGGCCAAGGCCGCGCACGGCGGGTGGATCGAGCGCGAAAATCTGCGCGTCGCGCACTTCGCGACCAAGCACCTTGGTCGCGCGCTGATTGATCGCCGCCGAACTGTTGTCCTTGCCCTTGCGCTGATCCCATGGCGAGAGTGCGACGAAGCCGCGCCCGGCGTTTTGCCCCGATCCCGCCTGGCTTTGGCCGCTGACCGTGTAGACCGCGTCGATGTTGCTCTTCTCACGCGTCGTGAAATAGCGTTCGATCGTCTTGGCGACGGCGATGGTGCGCGCTTGTGTCGCGCCGGGCGGGAGGGTGAACTGGATCTGGCTGCGCCCCTGGTCCTCGTTGGGCAGGAAGCTCGTCGGCAGGCGCAGGAAAACAAACGCGAGCAGCGCGACAAGGATGGCGTAGACGACCAGCGCGGGCCGCCGCCGCTCGATGATCTTGCCCGCGGCGTCGCGATAGCGATCCGAGGTCCGGCGAAACCAGGCGTTGAAGCGTTCGCCATAGTCGTGCGCGCGCGCGACAAGGCGATTGCCGCCCGAGCGCGCTTCGGCGTCGGGTCGCTTGAGCAGCGTCGCCGCGAGCGCGGGCGACAGCGTCAGCGCGACGAACACCGACAGGAGCATCGCCGAGACGATGGTGATCGAGAATTGCCTGTAGATCACGCCCGTCGAACCGCCGAAGAACGCCATCGGCAGAAACACCGCCGACAGCACGAGCGCGATCGCGATCAGCGCGGTCTGAATTTCGTCCATCGACTGGATCGTCGCCTCGCGCGGTCCGATGTTAGGGTCTTCCTCCATCACGCGCTCGACGTTTTCGACGACGACGATCGCGTCGTCGACGAGCAGGCCGATCGCAAGGACCATCGCGAACAGAGTCAGCGTATTGATCGAAAAGCCCGCGACCGCGAGCACGCCGAATGTCCCGAGCAGGACGACCGGAACCGCGATCGCGGGGATCAGCGTCGCCCGCCAACTTTGCAGGAACAGGAACATGACGAGGACGACGAGAAGGATCGCCTCGATCAGCGTCTTCACGACTTCGGAGACCGACAGCTTGATGAACGGCGTCGAATCGAGCGGATAGGCGTATTGATAGCCTTCAGGGAACCCCTTCGCGAGTTGCTCGACCTCGGTGCGGACGAGCTTCGCGGTCTTGAGCGCATCGGCGCCCGGCGCGAGCTGGATCGCGATTCCCGCGCCGGGATGGCCGTTGAGGCGGCTGACGGTGCCGTAGCTCTCCGGCCCCAGCTCGACGCGCGCGACATCCTGAAGCAGCACGCGGCTCCCATCGGTCTGCGTCTTGACGAGGATATGACGAAATTGCTCGGGCGAGGTCAGGCGCGAGCGCGCGGTGACCGTCGCGTTGAGCATCTGCGTGTCGGGCGACGGCTGGCCGCCGATCTGCCCCGCCGCGACCTGCGCGTTCTGCGCCTGGATCGCCGCGATGACATCGGAGGGCATCAGTTTGACTGCGGCGAGCCTGAACGGATCGAGCCAGATGCGCATCGCATATTGCGAGCCGAACACGTTCACGTCGCCGACGCCGGGAACACGCCCGATAGCATCCTGAATGTTCGAGACGAGATAGTCGCCGACGTCGGGGCTCGTTACGCGATCGGTCTCGTCATAGACCGAGACGACCATCAGGAAGTCGGCGTTTGACTTCGTGACTGTCAGCCCCTGTTGCTGGACCTGCTGCGGCAGGCGCGGCAATGCCTGCTGCACCTTGTTCTGCACCTGCACCTGCGCGATGTCGGCATTGACGCTCTTGTCGAGCGTGACGGTGATGCTGACCGATCCCGACGCGCTCGACGACGACGAAAAATAGAGCATGCCGTCGATGCCGGTCAGCTGCTGCTCGATGATCTGCGTCACGCTCGATTCGACCGTTTCGGCCGACGCGCCAGGATAGTTGGCGCGGATGCCGACCGAAGGCGGCGCGATGTCGGGGTATTGCTCGACCGGAAGTATGAGGATGCCTCCGGCGCCGAGCATCATGATGATGATCGCCGTGACCCAGGCGAAGATCGGCCGGTCGATGAAGACGCGTGAGATCACCGGCGAGTCAGCGCGGCCGCGCCGTCTTCGACGCGGGCT
>JACDGO010000521.1 GCA_013821585.1 Sphingomonadaceae bacterium | reverse complement strand
GGCGAAAGTGAAGGCATCGAAAACCTTGTGCGTGCCAAGCCAGACGAACTTATTTTGGCGCACTTGGCTGTCGACTCCGAAATGCTCTTCATAACGGTCACGGATGCGACTGTTGAGACCGTCGGCGGCAATCACCAGGTCATAGCCGCCCCAGTCGTCGAGATTGTCGCTCGCCTCGGTTTCGAAATGAAGCGCGACGCCGAGCTCGCGCGCCCGGGCCTGCAGGATTTGCAGCAGCCGCTTACGGCCGATGCCAATAAATCCGTGTCCCGACGACCGGATGCACTCTCCGCGAATATGGACGTCTATGTCGTCCCAGTGGGTAAACTCGTCGCGAATGGTGGCACCGGAGACGGGATCGTTGGTCATCAGATTCTCGACCGTTTGGTCGGAGAAGACCACCCCCCAGCCGAACGTGTCGTCGGGCTTGTTGCGCTCGAACAGTTCGACCTCGTGGCCGGGATTCCGAAGCTTCATCGAGATGGCGAAATAGAGGCCGGCCGGTCCTCCACCTATGCAGGCAATTCGCATGGCAAACTCTCCAATTGCTTCAAGCCTAAAACAAATGTACGCGCTGTTCAAGACGATTCCTTTGCGACGCAGGAGACGCGCGGATGGCAAGTGCCGACATGGGACGATTCGCTTGGAACGATCCGTTTGAGCTGGAGAACCAGCTAACGGACGAAGAGCGGATGGTCCGGGATACGGCGCGTGCTTACGCTCAGGAAAAGCTGCTGCCGCGGATAACGAGGGCATTTCTCGATGAGCGTTTCGATCGCGCAATCATGGGCGAAATGGGCGAGCTTGGCTTGCTGGGTCCGACACTTCCCGACCGCTATGGCGGGGCAGGCCTCGGCTCCGTCGCCTATGGCTTGGTAGCACGTGAGATCGAGGCGGTAGACTCGGGCTATCGCTCGGCGATGAGCGTCCAGTCATCACTCGTAATGCACCCGATCCATGCTTATGGCGCCGAGGAACAGCGGCTCAAGTATCTTCCGAAGCTTGCGAGCGGAGAGCTGGTCGGCTGTTTCGGGTTGACTGAGCCCGACGCCGGATCGGACCCCTCGGGGCTGCGCACCACGGCTGAGAAGAGCGCGGGAGGCTTTCGCCTGACTGGCTCCAAAACGTGGATAACCAACGCGCCGATTGCTGACGTTTTCGTCGTTTGGGCGAAGTCGGCCGAGCATGGCGACGCGATCAAAGGCTTCATCCTCGAGCGGGGGATGCAAGGTCTGTCGACCCCCAAGATCGAAGGCAAGTTGAGCTTGCGTGCTTCGGTCACGGGAGAAATTGTGATGGACGGCGTCGAAGTGCCGGAAGAAGCGCTGCTACCGAATGTCGAGGGGCTGAAAGGACCGTTCGGCTGTCTCAACCGCGCTCGCTACGGCATTGCCTGGGGGGCCATCGGCGCCGCGGAGGCATGTCTCGCGAGGGCCCTTCAATACACGCTCGACCGGTCCCAGTTCGGTAGACCACTCGCGGCCAACCAACTGGTGCAGCTCAAGCTCGCCAATATGGCGACCGAGATCGCGATGGGCCTCCAGGCCGTCCTTCGGGCCGGCCGCCTGCTCGACGAAGGCAAGCTTTCACCTGAGGCGATTAGCATGATCAAGCGCAACAACTGCGGCAAGGCGCTCGATATCGCGCGGACCGCGCGCGATATGCATGGCGGCAACGGAATATCCGCCGAGTATCACGTGATGCGCCACGCAATGAACCTGGAGGCCGTCAATACCTATGAAGGCACCCACGATATCCACGGTCTTATCATCGGCCGAGCAATGACAGGCATCGCGGCATTTTAATTGACGAAACCAGCCGCCACCAAGGCGAGCGACATCCAACGGGAGAGGATCATGGCAAAAGAAGAGCAATCGATGACCGCAGGTCCGGGGCTACCCGCCGCAGCGAGCGTCGAACGGCTGAACCCGGTCACCGGTGAAGTGGCGAGCCGCGCAGTGGCGGCGACAGTGGCCGATGCCAATGCCGCCGTCGACCGGGCTGCCGGCGCCTTCCCGGCGTGGTCCGCGCTCGGCCCGAACGCTCGGCGCGCCCTGCTCAACAAGGCCGCCGACGCGCTCGACGCGAAGGCAGCCGAAC
>JACDGO010000520.1 GCA_013821585.1 Sphingomonadaceae bacterium | reverse complement strand
CCAGTGGGCGGCGGTCGCGCGAGAAAAGCAAAAGGTTGGCGGCGTCGACGCACCGCACATGGCGTTCGACGAACGACGCACGCGAAGCGAATTGCCGCTGTCCCCGGTCCGGCGTTCGTGCCATGTTCCGGCAAGCTGAGCCCTTCGGCAAGAAAGCGACGCCCTTGACCGGTTTTCCCGTTGAATTCGTTTCGGCCGCACGGCGCGGCATCCTGTTGCTCGCGCTCGCGGCGACGGCTTCGGCGGCGCAGGTCTCGACCTCGGCGTCGCGCGTCGCGCCGCCCGCCGATCCCGACGCGCCCGCGCTGGTCGGCACCGGGAACGACCAGGCGATGCGGATGACGGTTCCGGTGACGATCGACGGGCACGGCCCCTATCGCTTCGTCGTCGATACCGGCGCTGACCGCACTGTCGTCTCGCGCGAGGTCGCGACCGCGCTGCGGCTCGAAGCGGGAAATCCGGCGACGCTCCACTCGATGTCGGGGGTCGGCGAAGTCGCTACGGTGATCCTGCGCCGTCTTGGCATCGCAGGCCGGACGACGAACGAAATTCACGCGCCCGCGCTTGAGCAGAGCAACCTCGGCGCGAATGGCCTCCTCGGGCTCGACACGTTGAAGGGCCGTCGGATCATCATGGATTTCCGGCGCAAGACATTGTCTATCCTCGCTTCGGGCGAGCGTGAACCGACCGATCCCGACACGATCGTCGTCACCGCACGCACGCGCTTCGGCCAGCTCGTCCTCGTCGACGCCGATGTCGACGGCGCCCCGATTACTGTGATCATAGATACCGGCGCGCAGAACACGATCGGCAACGGCGCGCTCCGACGGATACTCGGCAAGCGCAACCGGCATCTCGAATTCTTCAAGACCGAGTTGATCGACGTGACCGGCGGGCGGTTGCCGGCCGAGGTCGCCGCCGTCGGGCATATGCGGATCGGCGGGCTCAACATCGACGACCTCGTCGTCGCCTTCGCCGATGCGCACCCGTTCGCGCGTTTCGGGCTGACCGACCGGCCCGCGATGCTGCTCGGCATGGACACACTGCGCGGCTTTCGCCGCGTCTCGGTCGATTTCGGGCAGCGCAAGGTCCGTTTCCTGCCGCCGGGCGCGGTGTGACCGCTCAACTGATCTTCGCCGGACGCGAGTTCGTGGCGCTGCCGCAGGGCGCGCTCTACTGGCCGGATCGCCGGGCGCTGATCGTCGCCGACCTGCACTTCGAAAAGGCGAGCTGGTTCGCGGCGCTTGGGCAGATGCTGCCGCCCTATGATTCGGTGGCGACGCTTTCGCATTTGACCGCGCTCGCGCGGGAGACCGGCGCGCACGCGTTCTGGTGCCTCGGCGACAGCTTTCACGATTCGCGCGGATGCGAACGGCTGCCGCGCGCCGCGCGGGAAATGCTGCGCGCGCTGACGGGATCGCTCGACTGGCTATGGGTGGCGGGCAATCATGACGCCGAATTGATCGACCATTGCGGCGGGCGCATCGTCGATGAAGCCGAGATCGACGGACTGGTGCTCCGCCACGAGGCCGATCCGTGCGATCCGCGCCCCGAGCTGTCGGGACATTTTCACCCCAAACTGCGCGTCGTCGCGCGCGGACGTCAGGTCGCGCGGCGCTGCTTCGTCGCGAGCAGGACCAAGTTGATCCTGCCCGCGTTCGGTTCACTGACCGGAGGGCTCGATGCCGGCCATCCTGAAATCGTCCGCGCGGTCGGCGCGGGCGCGCAGGCGCTGGTGCCGGTCAACGACCGGCTGTTGCGGTTTCCGCTGGCTGCCTAAGCAGCGGGCTTCGCCACCCAGAGCGCCGGGAAGGTTTTTTGCAGCGCGACGAGCTTGGGCGCGTCCCAGGCGACGATGTAGCCGTGGTTGGGGTTCAGCTGCGCGAAGTTCTGATGATAGGCTTCGGCGGGGAAGAAGCCGCCGCTTTCGAGCTTCGTCACGATCGGCGCGCCCCAGGTCTTCGCCGCCGCGATCTGCGCGATATAGGTGCGCGCCACGCGCGCCTGGTCGGGCGATTGCGGGAAGATCGCGGAGCGATAGCTGACGCCGCTGTCGGGACCCTGGCGGTTGAGCTCGGTCGGATTGTGCGCGACCGAGAAA
>JACDGO010000048.1 GCA_013821585.1 Sphingomonadaceae bacterium | reverse complement strand
GTGCAGCCCCCACGCGCCCGCCGCCATTGCTGGCATGATGTCGGAACGGACGGAGTTGCCGATCATCGCCGCGTGCGGCTCGGCACCGGTCGGTGCGCCGAAGATTCGGCGATAGGTCGCAGTCGTCTTGTCGCTGACGATTTCGACCCGATCGAACTGTTCGGCGAGGCCCGATCGTCCAAGCTTCTGTTCTTGATGAACGAGGTCGCCTTTGGTGACGAGCACGAGCGCGACCTTGCCGCGCAAACGGTCCAGCACGTCGCCGACCCCGTCAAGGAGCTCGGTCTCGCGGTCGAGTGCCCGTTTGCCGAGCGCGATCATGTTCGCGATCAGCGCAGGCGGGGGGGCTACGCCGCAATCCGCCAGAACCTCGATCGCGGACAGCAGATAGCTTTTGATGCCATATCCGTAGTGCCGCAAGTTGCGCTCGTTGGCTTCGTTCAGCGCCGGCGCGAAGCATTCCAGGTCGACATGGTCGCGGACGAGCGTGTGAAGACGCTCCTCCGTCTCCAGAAACTCCCTGGCATCGTGCCACAGCGTGTCATCCGCGTCGAAGCCTAGGATCGTCAGCATATGAGTCTCTAGCGCCGACGCGAAGACCGGGACAGCCCCATGACTTTCCCGGACCGGTCGCCTCGGCTTAGAACTTGATCTGCAACGAGGCGGTGAAGGTGCGCGGCGCGCCAAGGAAGTAGCGACCCAACGAACGACCGGGCAAGCCAGTCTCCGTCGCCGTCGCCGTGGCACTGGTCACCGACGCGATATAGCCTTCATTGAAGAGGTTATCGACGTTCAGCCGTATCGACGCCCCGTTGAGGGGGCCGAAAGTCGGCAGCGCGTAACGCCCCGAGAGTCCGACGACCGTATAGCCGGGGATTCGATCGATCGCGACTTCCCGGAATGTGATCGGTGCCGTGATGTCTCCGCCCACGCGGCTGCTGACGTGGCTGACGTTGCCCTCGACACGAAGCCCGGCAAACGGCTTGACACCGATTTGCGCGAAGATCGTGTTCCTCGGGATATCCCGAACATCAGACCCTGCGATGATACCCACCGACGCGAGGTTCAGCCGATCACGCGATCCGACGACGGCGTCGTCATATCGTGCCCGCTGATACGAATAGGAGGCATATAGATCCACCCAATGGAAATCGGCAAGGCCGGTCAATTCGAAGCCGTTGGTGGAGAACCCTTTGATCGACGCCGCGCGCGTCGCGACGTTGCCGCGCTGAATGTCGACAGGGTCAGTGA
Source organism: Sphingomonadaceae bacterium (assembly GCA_013821585.1). Lineage (GTDB taxonomy): Bacteria > Pseudomonadota > Alphaproteobacteria > Sphingomonadales > Sphingomonadaceae > Sphingomonas_O. The sequence continues at coordinate 8,903 of JACDGO010000048.1, read as the reverse complement.
CCGTAGGGTCGTTCGGCACGATCCCGACCGCGTTCTTGACGTGAACATGGAACGCTTGGGCCGAGACGGCGAACCGGCCGATCGAATAGCGAATGCCGCCATCGTAATTCACCGACTGGAGCGGCTGTAGGCTACCGGGCTGGACAATCGCCGTCGAGCCGAGGAAAGCGTCTTCGGGAATTCCCGAGAAATTCTGGGCATAGCCGCCAAATATCTCGACATGCTCGATCGGCTTTAGGCTGACCGAAACCTTCGGTTGTACAGGAGAGTTCTGCGAAAAGTTCAACTGCACCGAGTATTCCAGCGGCGACTTTGCTTTGTAGTTTATGTGGAAGTGAGTGACGCCAACATCGAGGCGCAGGACATCGGGGATGATCGCAATCGAGTCTTGGGCATAAAGCTCGACCGTAGTGATTGTCGCAGAGCGCTGGTAGAGCGTGTAGGTCGGCAGGCCGCGGGAATATTGTAGCGACGTCGATGAAGTGATCGGATGAAAGTCGCGGTTCTCGATAGATGTACCCCCATCATACCATATTCCGAAGCGGAAGGTGTTCCTCGGCAAGAGATCGCTGATCTTTATCTCCCCGGTGCTGCCATAGCGCTCGCGATCACGCACCGTGACGCGCATATCTGCTGGGCCGCCGACGACGTTGGGATTCGATGTCGTGATCAGGGTCGGTCGGATAGCGCCGCCCGTCGCGTTATAGCCGGTCACCGCCGTCGGGTTGCCGCCGCTTAGCACGCGGCTGCGGTTCTGATAGCTGAGCGAATAGCCATGAAGCGTCTGATAATAAGGGTTTGCCGTGATCGTGATGTGATCGCCAATCTTTAGGCCGGCATTGACATAGGCCAACAAGTCCCTGCGCTCACCCCCGAAGGTGCCACCATACAGCAAATCCTGGTTGGGGATACCGGTATAGGTGTCGTGCAAGCCGTCATCGTGCGGATTGGCCTGGAATTGCGCCAGCGTGACGATATTGAAATCATTGTCGAACTGGTGGTTATAGGCAACCCGTGCCTTCAGATAAGAGCCGCTGTCGAAGTTCTTGACCACCTTGAATTCGGCGTGATCGCGCTCGGAATGACGCGAGTTTGGGCCGGCCCAGTTGTCGTTATACTGGTGAGAGAACGTTGCATAGGCTGAGAGGCCGTGCTCCAGCTCTCCCGTGTCGACACGGACATATTCACGCGTATACTTGAATTCGCCGAGCCCGCCTTCGAGCGTAACACCGAATTTCTTCGCGGGGTCGTCCGTACGAAAGTCGATGAATCCGCCCAACGCAAATCGCGATGGGGCGCCGATATCGCCAGCGCTCTGCGACACGACGATCGAATTAACGTTGCTGGACTCGATGAAGCGCTGCGGCGGCGAGCCGCCGTTAAAACGCGTATCGCCGGTCGGCACGCCATCGACCGTGAAGCCGATCTGCTCCTTGTTCAATCCACGCAGAAACACCTCGAAGGAGAACGAGCCGCCGCGAGCGTCGCCGGTGCTGACCTTGACGCCCGGTGCCTTGATGAGGCTTTGCGTGATGTCCGCACCGAGTGGGCGATCGGCAATATCGCTTTTGTCAAGTTCGAAAGTAGCGCGGCCTTTGCCCGTGCCCAATTTTGCGCCGGTCACAACGATATCCTGGCCTGCGGGGGCACCTTGATCCGGCGCACCCGCCTGCGCAGTGCTTGGGGCCGCGTTGGGTGCTTGACTCGCTGTCTGCTGCGCACAAGCCGCGACAGGCATGGCCGACAGGATAGATCCAGCCAGCAATCCGGCTGCCAAACTACGAGCACTCATGTCTATTCCCCTTTAACCGCCTACGCTTTGATTGATGTGCGCCGCCCGTTGAAACGTTTCACGATTCGGTTCATATCCTTCACTCGCTACGTTGCGCAAGAGGAATTTCCATGTCGATTGTAGACGTGACAATCCCCCCGATTTCGTCGTCGGCATCCATTCCAGTGGACCGTTCGACAGGGGTGGCCAAGTGAACGCCAACGTCGCCATCATCGGTTTCGCAACACTTGATTACGTCCTCACGACCGAGCGCCCTATTGTCGGCCCGGGAACCGTCTTAGCAAATGCGCTATCGAGCGACTGGCCCCGTGCGGGCGGTGCAGCGCTCTATGCCGCGCGACGGCTGCATGACGCCGGTCATGCCGTCTCGCCCATCGTATCGATCGGCGATGATGCCCACGGGGTCGCTTACAATAAAGCTTGCGAAGCGGCCGGCATCGCTTTGGATGGCGTATTCGAGGTCAAGGGCGGCAAAACCACGTGCTGCTTCCTGATCTACCATGACGATGGCCGCTATACCTGCCTGCTCGATATCGGCACGGCGGCAGCGCAAACCTTGTCTTCGGAACAGGCAGAGATCGTTGACGCGGCCGACCTCGTCATCATAGCCGCAGCCGAGGCGAGGCTGATCGAGCGAACCTTGAAAAGCCTGAAAACGAGTCAGCAGGTTGCTTGGATCGCGAAGAACGATCCATCGTGCTTTCCACTGGATCTTTGTCGATCGCTAGCCGAACGTGCCGACTTCATCTTCTACAACAGTTCGGAACGGCATCTGGTCGAACCCTTTCTCGACCGGGTTAAGCCTCACACGGCTGTATTTGAAACCCGCGGCGCTGCGGGTGTTCAAACGCGCAGAGGGAATGATCAATGGTTCATTCCCGCAACGCCGCTCGATATAGACGATGCGACTGGTGCTGGAGATACCTTTGCGGGCGCGACCCTGGCGGCTATGCTCATCCAGGGAACCACGCCCGCAGTGGCCGCGAAGAACGGTGTCGATCAGGTTCACCGGTTTCTTGCATCTCGTATCGGTATGGCGCCGAGCGAGTAATATACAGATACCCCTCCTCTCTTCCTCTCTTCCTCTCTTCAGCATAACGACGCGTTGTATCGGCGGCAGCGCTCCGATGGGTACGACCAAGCCGCTGCCTGCCTAATATATCGGCGCATTCCATCGGCGATCAGTTCGAAGTGGAGGACAACTCGGCACGATATCGGGAGCCGAGGTCAGCACAAGCTTTGCTGAAAGGCGCCTTGGGCGTCGATCCTGCTACCGATCGTTCAAATTCCTGATGTGCGCAGGCGACATCCTCCCGGAACGCCCGGTCTTCCCGTAATTTGCGGTAGATGGCGATTGCAAGAAGTCTGCCCTGCTCGACATCCGAGGGATGATGAACACCGCACACGATGCGATTGTCGCCGTAGCGAACACCCCGCGCCAGCAATGCCGAAGCCCGAACCGGGATGGCCTCGGCGAGAACAAGCGCCGCAGCATAGCCGTTAGCCGCGTGGCCTGAGGGGTAGGACTGATGATCAGTCGCGCGCAGATAGTCGGTTGAGCACGGCACGATATGGATGTCCTCTACATAGGGCCGGTCACGAGGATTATTGACTTTCGCCATAGTGACATAGCCGCTGGTGTCGTTCAGCACGCGCTTGAGTATATGAGCGAGGATCGGGCTAGCGGCGGGAGACAGGTTAGTGCCAGCCGCTGCGCTGAAACGACTCATTAGCTGGTCGGATGCATAGGCTCCGGCATCGCGATAAGCTTCCTCGTATACCGTCGAATCGTTGGTTTGCGCCAATCTGACCTCTGTAAGATCAAGCAGGCCGACGTCAGACTTGTTGTCCGGAGCCGGCGGCAACCTGTAGCCCAAATCTGCTTCGATGCTACGATCTGCCAGGTAACCGGGGTTCGAAGCCGCCAGAGCCGGATACTGTCCCGGCAAGCCGATGCAAAACATCGCGAACGTTCGAGTAACACATAACCGCACACTTCCAGTGCCTTGCGCACCTGATCTGACCGCCTGCTTTGCCCGCGCTCGGCTTAGCCGGGTGAGCGCGCCGACTTCTGGTCTTCTTTCAAACTGCATACGATAATCCAATATGCTCTACTTACGAGACCGACGAGTGCCCCTATCGAAGAGAGCGGTTATGACAATGTATACAACTGCACCTACATCTTCCTGTTCGACGAGTTTTAACTTTTAACAACCCTCGGCTGACGATAGTGCCCACAAGCCGTTATTCGATCATAATAGCCAACTCGCGCGTGTCTATCACTTGGCTAAAAAGGCTATATCCACCATGCGGCTGCTCCAGAGAAGTGTGATGATGCCGTTTTACCTTTCCCGGAGCAAGTCTAGCGGCGCAGGCAACGTACCCATGGCCTCGGTTCACCGCTTGGTGAAAGCCCGGGGTCACTCCGGCAAGCACGCGACCGCTGCTGAACGATCTGCATACCGACGTGCTAAAATGGCGCAGACAATGAGCTGGATCTGATGAAAAATCATCAATGGCAGGATGATCGGACCGACCAGCGCAGCGGGAAAGAGCACGCCCGCCATTGGTACGCCTGACGCCAGACTTTTCTTCGACCCGCAAAATCGTAAGACGATACGATCCTCTAGCGCGAACCCGAACAGCGCGCCCACCAGATCGGTCGCCACCAGCACGATCGCGAGGATGGCGGAACACAGGGCAATGATGACGAGCAGGTCGGCGATGGAAGTCGATCGCCAGAAACCCTCAACGACTGCGGCGCTGAACGCGGTATAGACGACCAGCAGGATCGAACCGCGATCGACCGTGGTAACCAGCGTCTTGTGACGGGAAACGAACCCGCCGATCAACGGCCGCAGCAGATGACCCAGGACGAAGGGCAGCAGCAGTTGCAACGCGATCCCCTCCGCCGAGGCGAATGCACCGGAGGATCGGGCCGCCGCGCCCATTAACGTCGCGACCAGAATCGGCGTCACGACGATGCCGGCAAGGTTCGAGAAGGACGCGCTGCACACCGCGGCAGAAACGTTGCCGCCCGCGATCGACGTGAACGCGATCGACGATTGTACGGTTGAGGGTAGGAGCGTGAGGAACAGCAGGCCTGCCGCGACCGGCGGCGCAAGGCCCGGCACGCGGCTGAACGCAAGCCCGAGCAGCGGAAAGAGGACGAACGTCACCGCGAGCACGACCGCGTGGAGCCTCCAGTGCAGGAAGCCAGCGACGATCGCACTGCGCGCCAGCTTGGCGCCATGCAGGAAGAAGAGCAATGTGATCGCCGCCGTCGCGAGCATATGAAAGGCGACCGCCGTTGTGCCGCCGCACGGCAGCAGCGACGCGATGACGACGGTTCCCAGCAGGAGCAGGACGTAGGGATCGACGGCTGCGTGGATCGCCTTACCCATGGACGGGCAGGCCGACATAGGCGTCGATCGCGGCCAGCTGCGCCGCGACGTCCTCGACCGGCAGGAACGAACCAAGGAAGCTGTTGCGGGCGAGCGTGACGAAGTCGACATGGTCGAGCTGGCCGTGCGCGGCGATCGCGCGGTAGTTCGCATTGACGTATCCCCCGAAATAGGCGGGATCGTCGGAGTTAATCGTCGCGCGCAGGCCGAGACGCAACATCCGCTCGATCGGGTGGTCGGCCATTTCGCTGACGACGCACAGCTTGAGGTTCGAAAGTGGGCAGACGGTCAGCGTCATGCCGGACCGCGCCAGCCGCGTGACGAGCAACGGATCCTCTAGCGAGCGGTTGCCGTGATCGAGCCGATCGATGTGGAGCAGATCCAGCGCCTCTTCCACATAGGCGGGCGGCCCCTCCTCGCCGGCATGCGCGACCAGTTTCAGCCCCATGCCGGCCGCAGCGGCGAACACCCGCTCAAACTTGGCGGGCGGGTGGCCTCTCTCCGATGAGTCCAGACCGACGCCGACGATGCGGTCGAGCCACGGCTCGGCCGCGCGCAGCGTCGCGAAGGCGGCGTCTTCGTCGAGATGGCGCAGGAAGCAGAGGATCAGCTTGGCGCTGATGCCATGCTTCGCCTTTGCTGCCTGCATCCCGGCAAGGATGCCGCCGGCAGCGACTCCGAAGGGGATGCCGCGATCGGTGTGAGTCTGAGGATCGAAGAAGATCTCGGCATGGCGCACCGCATCGGCCGCCGCGCGATCGAAATAGGCGACTGTTAGGTCGCGGAAATCCTCTTCCGTCCGCAGCACGTCGGCGCCGGCGTAATAGATGTCCAGGAAATCTTGCAGGTTGGTGAAGGAATAGGCGGCGCGTACCTCCTCCACGCTCCTGAAGGGGATCGCGACCTTGTTGCGCGCGGCCAGCGCGAACATCAGCTCGGGTTCCAGGCTGCCCTCGATGTGCAGGTGAAGCTCGGCCTTGGGCAGGCCGGCGATGAACGTGTCGAGATCGGTCATGAAAGGACTCCTGTATCCGGCTTTGCGACAGCTGGCTGGCGCAGTGCCAGCAATTGAGCGGCGGTGGCGACGGCTATCACCTCGGGTTCCTTGCCCGTGACCCCCGGCAGGCCGATCGGGCAGGTCAGCCGCGCTGCATCGATGCCGTCGCGTGCCAGTCGCGACAGGAAGCGGGCGCGCTTGGTCGCCGAGCCGATCAGGCCGACGAAGCTCGCCGCGCTCTGCAACGACGCCGCGGTTAGCGCATAGTCGAGCGCATGATCGTGGGTGAGAATGAGGATTGCCGCCTCCGTGGGTACATCGTCGATGCAGCCGGCGAGATCGTCGACCGGGACATGCACGGCGCCGGCAAGCGCCGCATGATCCTCGCGAGAGTCAAACCAAGCCAAGGTGAACGGCAGCGGCGTTACCGCATTCGCGATCGCCCGTCCGACATGACCGGCGCCAAACAGATACAGCGCGCGCCGCCGCTCACCGATGCGGTCGACGATCACCGTGCCGGCTCCAGGCCGCTCACCGTGCGCGGCGATTATCGCCAGCGTCGCCTTATCGTCGATCGATCGCGAGACCCGGCCGTGCTCGAGGCGAGAACTCAGCATGCGGCCGGTCGCCACCTCACAGAGCCAAGCGGCGTCACCGGCATCGACATGCTCGACCAGCAGCCGGACCCGGCCGCCGCAGCATTGGCCGAGCAGCGGACCCAGCGGATAGTCCTGGATCCGCCACGTGCCGGCCGGTCTGCCGAGGATCATGCGGGCCTGTTCGCAGGCCTGCAGTTCCAGACGCCCGCCGCCGATCGTCCCATGCTGATCGCCGCCCGTAACGAGCATGCGCGTGCCGGCGCCGCGCGGCGCCGATCCTTCGGTGGCGAGGACGGTGACCATCGCGACCGGTTCGAGGCCGAGCGCCGCGCGGAGACCATGGACCCACTCAGTCACACCGTCCCCGCAGTTCAGCGATGGCGGCAAGGATCCGCTCGGGCGTGGCTGGCGCGTCCAGCTTCGGAAATCCCTTACCGGGCGTGGCCGCAGCAACCGCCTCGGTCAGCGCCGAAAAGACCGAGATCGCCAGCATGAATGGCGGCTCGCCGACCGCCTTGGAGCGATGGATCGTCGGCTCGACATTGCGCCCGGGGACCCATAGCCGGATGTCCATGCGCGCCGGCCGATCGCTCGCCGTTGGGATCTTGTAGGTCGAGGGCGCGTGGGTGAGCAGACGTCCGGCCGCGTCGAACACCAGTTCCTCGGTCGTGAGCCAGCCCATTCCCTGGATGAAGCCGCCCTCGATCTGGCCGAGATCGATCGCTGGATTGAGAGAGCGGCCGACATCGTGGAGGATATCGACCGCCAGCACTTTGTGCTCGCCGGTCAGCGTGTCGATCGCGACCTCCGACACCGCTGCGCCATAGGCGAAATAGTAAAATGGTCGCCCCTTGTGGGCTGCGCGGTCATAGGCGATCCGAGGCGTGGCATAGAAGCCGGTGGCGCTCAGCGACACACGCCCCATGTGCGCGAGCCGGCAAAGCTGCGCGAACGGCACCAGCTCGGTGCCGGCGAACACGCCGTCGGGCGTGAACCGCACTGCCTCTTCCGCGACCCCGAAATGCTCGGTGGCAAAACTGGCAAGGCGGGTACGGATCGTCTCCGCGGCATTGAACGCCGCCATACAGTTCAGGTCGGCACCCGACGACGCTGCCGTCGCCGAGGTGTTGGGCACCTTGTCGGTGCGGGTGGCGGTGATCCTGACGGCGTCGATCGGCACGGCGAAGACGTCGGCGACGACCTGCGCCACCTTGACGTACAGCCCCTGGCCCATCTCGGTGCCGCCATGGTTGAGCTGGATCGAGCCGTCGGCATAGACCAGCACCAGCGCGCCCGCCTGGTTGAGGTGGGTAGTGGTGAAGCTGATCCCGAACTTGACCGGGGTCAGCGCAATTCCCTTCTTGATGACGCGGTGCTCGGCGTTCCAGGTCGCGATCTCGGCGCGACGCTCGGCATAGCGGCTGCTGTTCGCGAGTTCGGCGATCAATTCGGGCGCGACATTGTCCTCGACGACCATGTCGTAGGGTGTGACATCGCGTCCCGCGCCGTAGAGGTTCACCTGGCGCACGGCGAGCGGGTCGCGACCAAGATGCGCGGCGATCGCGTCCATGACTCGCTCGATCAGGATCATGCCCTGTGGACCGCCGAAACCGCGAAAGGCGGTGTTCGAGACGGTGTTGGTCTTCAGCCGATGTGAGACGATCTCGACGGCGGGCAGGAAGTAGCAATTGTCGGCGTGGAACATCGCCCGATCATTGATCGCGGATGACAGGTCGACAGTGGCGCCGCACCGCGAAGCGAGTTCCATGCAAATACCTTCGATCCGGCCTTCGTCATCGAACCCGACATCGTAATCAGTCTTGAAGTCGTGGCGCTTGCCGGTCATCACCATATCGTCGTCACGGTCGGCGCGGCATTTGGCCGGGCGGCCCGTCTTTGCCGCAACCAGCGCGACGGCAGCCGCAAACAAGGCGGGCTGGGTCTCCTTTCCCCCGAACCCGCCCCCCATCCGGCGCACCTCGACGGTGACGGCGGCATGGTTCAGTCCGAGCACCTTGGCGATGAGATGCTGAACCTCGCTCGGATGCTGGGTGGAAGAGAGAACGTGAATTTGGCCGTCCTCGCCCGGCGTCGCGATGGCGATCTGGCCC
>JACDGO010000047.1 GCA_013821585.1 Sphingomonadaceae bacterium | reverse complement strand
GGAGGAGTAAGCGATGCCCCGCGAGATCACCGGCTTCTCCAATCCGCTCGTCAAGCAGGTCCGTGCGCTGCGCGACAAGAAGCACCGGCGCGCGTCGGGCAAGTTCCTCGCCGAGGGGCTGCGCATACTGACAGAAGCACTCGATGCGGGCGTCGCGCCCGAAATGCTGTGGCGGACGCCCGAGAGCGCCGGTCATCCTCTCGTCGAGCGGCTCGAAGCAGCGGCCGGCGAAGTGTTCGTAACCAGCGCGGACATTCTCGCCAAGCTTTCGGGCAAGGGCAATGCAGGGAGCGTCCTCGGCGTCTATCCCGAGCGCCTCGCGCCGCTCGACCAGATCGACCGCGCGAGCGCCGATATCTGGATCGTCGCCGAGCGGCTGCGCGATCCCGGCAACCTCGGCACGATCCTGCGCACCGGCGACGCGGTCGGCGCGGGTGGGCTGATCCTGATCGAGGACTGCACCGACCCCTTCTCGGTCGAGGCGGTGCGCGCGAGCATGGGCGCGATCTTCACCCAGTCGGTCAGCGCCGCGCGCTGGCCCGAGTTCGTCGCCTGGTTGCGCGCGGGACCGGGCCAGCTCGTCGGAACCAGCCTCAACACCGACACGGATTACCAGTCGCCGCGCTACGAAGTCCCGACTTTCCTGCTGGTCGGCAACGAAGCTCAGGGCCTGACCGCCGAATACGAAGCCGAATGCGACCTCCTCGTCAAAATCCCGATGCGCGGAAAAGCCGACAGCCTCAACGCGGCGGTGGCGACGGCGGTGATGGCCTATGAGGTGGTCAATCAGGGACGGCGGGCCTCTTCGTCGCGGTAAGCCTGCGACAAGGTTCCCGCCTTCGTGGAAATCGGCAGCAGCGTCGGGTAAAATTGCGCAAACGTCGTGTCGACGGCGGCGTGGTCGCGGTGGCAGCTGTAGCAGGATGCCGTGGCCGGGATCATGTCCGCGGGTTTTTCACCGTCGAAGCTGAAGAACGCCCAGCCATTTTTGAAGCGCTTGGTGTCTTTCACATGAATTTCGCGCGCCAGGGCGTCGCCCGCCTGGAAAGCACCATGGAGGTTGATCGACTCCTTCGACCGCCCCCCGCGAACCTCCAGCACGAGCATTGTCCCGTCGGGCCAGGTGCCGGTCTTCAGGAAACTCTCATAGGAGGCGGGATCGACGAAAACATTGTCGAAGGCCGGCTCGGCGGCGCCGGCCGCGATCGGCGAATAGGTCATTCCGCGCCCTGAACTCAGGAATACCCAACGGCGGTAATCGGCTGGAAACAGGAGATGGCCGGCGGCATCGAAATGTGCCGCGCCGGCGGATGGCGACGCAATACCGCCGGCATCGCCCGCGCGCGCGCAAGACAACAAGACGAAGGCTGAGACGAGAAGGGCGGCACATCCAATTATCGTCCCTTGTTTCATAACAATGCCCCTTCCGGCCCTAGTTTCGAGCCTGCTTCGCTTCGATCGGCCAGCCGGCTATGTGCCGGTTCCCCGCTCTTCCGGTGATGACGCTTCCGGGAGCGCCACGACATTGTCTTGATCTCCATAGCGCGCCAACGCCTCGACCGGCGCGACCTCCTCGATCTCGCGCGCACCCGGCTCGATGTTGAGGTCGCGAAACTTGCGGGCGGTGACGAGGGCGCGGGTTTCAAAGCTGGCGACGAAGCTGTTGTAGTTGCTGACCGCCGTGGTCAGCCCGCCCCCTACACGACGAAGATCGACCGCGGCTTTCGCAAGGCGGTCGTAAAGCTCCTTGCCGAGCTCGCCGATCTGGCGCGCTTCCTTGGCGAGCTTTTCCTGCCGCCATACCGCCGCGACGGTGCGGGCGATCGCGATGAGATTGGTCGGCGTCGCGAGCAGCACGCGCTTGTCGAAGGCGAAGTCCCACAGGGTCGGGTCATGCTCCAGCGCGGCGGAGAGGAAATGTTCGCCGGGGACGAACATGATGACATAGTCGGGCGCGTCGTCGAACTGGCTCCAATAGGCTTTGTTGCCGAGGCCGTTGACGTGCGCGCGCATCGAGGCGGCGTGCGCCGTCAAGCCTAGCACGCGCTCGGCGTCGTCGACGGCGTTGAACGCATCCTGATAGGCGTTCAACGACACCTTGGCGTCGATCACCAGCGCGCGGCCGCCCGGTACACGGACGATCGCGTCGGGGCGGAGGCGTCCGCCCTCCTCGCCGCCGACGCTGACTTCGGTCGAGAAATCGGTGTGCTCGGAGAGGCCGCACATCTCCAGGACGTTCTTCAACTGCTGCTCGCCCCAGCGGCCGCGCGACTTGGGCGCGGCGCGGAGCGAATTGACGAGCTTCGCCGCCTCGTTGCTCACCTTTTCCTGGCCGACGCGCATTGATTCGATCTGGCCCTTGAGCTCGCCGAAGGCGTCGGTGCGCTTTTCCTCGAGCGCGTTGACGGTTTGCTCGTATTTCTCGAGCCGTTCGTTGACAGGCTGGAGCAGCGCCTTGAGCCCCTGCCCCGCCGTCTCCTCGGATTGCTTGAAGCGCGCGTCGGCGCGTTCGAGGAACTGGCGCTGGGCGGTTTCGAGCAATTTCGCGCCGACCTCCGCGAATTGCGCGCCGAGCGCGTCCTTGGCTTCGCGCAGCTCGACCAGCCGCGCCTCGAACGCGCGCGCTTCAGCGTTGAGCCGCTCGTTGTCGCGGAGCGCCGCCTCGCGCTCGTCGCGCACGCCGTCGAGCGTCACGCGCAGCGCGTCGGCGGTCGCCGCGCCCTGCCTGCCGCTTCGCCCGATCAGCCAGCCGAGCAATACGCCCGTTGCAAGCGCGAACAGGGCGACAAGGATCAGTTCAGTCGTCACGTCCGGGGACTCGAAAGTTGACGAAGTTCACGGCACGTACCCCCGCCTGCTCTTCCCCGAACGGAAAATGAACGACGTACTGATGCGGACAGGCTGGAGTAGTGGCCATCGCGGGAACGTAGAAGGAACGCGCGCTGTAGGACAGCCCCTAATTTCGCGGCCCGCCGAACGCGCGGATCAGGGCCAAGGCGATCAGGATCGCGGCCGTGTCCGCCACCCAGTCGAGGATGTCGCAATCGCGGTGGAGCGCAGGAATCGCTTGCAGCACCTCGATCAGCGCACCGGTGAAGGACAGCCGTTCGGCGATACGCAAATTGGGGGCTTGGGGGAACGCGAAGCGCGCGAGGCCGGCGAGCGTGGCGAAGGCGAGCATGTGCTGCCATTTGTCGCGGAGCTCAAGGAGGTGCGGCGGCTTGGGGAGCAGCGCCATCACCACCGCGAAGGCGAGCGCGAGCCAGAACAGCGCGACGAGCGCGGGGCGAAAGCGATCGGTCACGCGAGACGCCGTCAGGCGGCCTTCTTCAGCTTCGCGAGTCTTTTCAGGATCATGTCGCGCTTCAGGCGGCTCAGATGGTCGATGAACAATACGCCTTCGAGATGGTCCATCTCGTGCTGGAGGCAGGTCGCGAGCATGCCCTCGATGCGTTCGTCATGCTGGACGCCCTCGAGGTCCATCCAGCGTGCGCGGCACGCGGCGGGGCGCTCTACCTCGGCATATTGGTCGGGGACTGACAAGCAACCCTCGTTGTAGATGCCGGTATCGTCGGACGGGTCGACGATCTCCGGGTTGATGAAGACGCGCGGAGTCCGCACGGGCTCGCCGTCCTCCTCCTCGGGCTCCTGCAGATCGATGACGAGCACGCGAAGCGGCTCCCCGACCTGCACTGCGGCGAGGCCGATGCCGGGGGCTTCGTACATCGTCTCGAACATGTCGGCGACGAGCGCGCGGATGCCGTCATCGATCGCGTCGACGGGCTTCGAGATCAGGCGCAGCCGGGGGTCGGGCGCTTCGATGATCGGGCGGATGGCCATGATTTTCAGGTAAGATTGGGGCGTGCGGCGGTCAAGACACCGGCCGCCGCGCCCTGAGCGCTTGCGCGAGCGTGCCTTCGTCGAGATAGTCGAGCTCGCCGCCGACCGGCAGGCCGTGCGCAAGCTGGGTGAGGCGGATCGGGAAGGTCTCAAGCCGCTCGGCGATATAGTGCGCGGTGGTTTGGCCTTCGAGCGTCGCGTTCATCGCCAGCACGACCTCGTCGACCCCGCCCTTCGCCACGCGCGCGACGAGGCTGTCGATCGCGAGATCTTCAGGCCGCACGCCATCGAGCGCCGAGAGCCGCCCGCCGAGAACGTGGAAGCGCCCCGGAAACAGGCGCGAGCGATCGAGCGCCCAGAGGTCGGCGACCTCCTCCACCACCGCGATCGCGCGGTCGTCGCGCTTCGGGTCGGCGCAAACGCCGCACGGGTCCGACGTGTCGACGTTGCCGCAGGTCGAGCAGGTCGCGAGGCGCGCGTCGACGCGTTCGAGCGCGGCGCGCAAGGGAGCGAGCGCCGATTCGCGCTTCTTGATCAGATAAAGCACCGCGCGCCGCGCAGAGCGCGGGCCGAAGCCGGGGAGGCGCGCGAGCGCCTGCGCCAGCGCGTCGATCTCTGGGGAAGCCATATGTTGGCAGATAGCGGCTGCCCTCATCCCCGTCATCCCCGCGAAAGCGGGGATCCCGCTTCCTGTTTCGGCCACGCCAAGGCCGCGAGACCCTCGCTTTCGCGGGGGTGACGAGGAATAGTGTAGCCTCTACCAGCCCCGGACATGCGCATCGTCTTCATGGGAACGCCGGACTTCGCGGTGCCGAGCCTCGATGCGCTGGTCGCGGCGGGGTACGCTGTGATCGCGGCCTACACCCAGCCGCCGCGGCGCGCGGGGCGCGGCAAGGCGTTGTCGCGCTCCCCCGTTCAGCGGCGCGCGGAGACGCTGGGGATCGCCGTGCGGCATCCGGCGAGCTTGCGGAACGCGGAGGCGCAAGCGGACTTCGCGGCGCTCGACGCCGACATCGCGGTGGTCGCCGCCTATGGGCTGATCCTCCCTCAAGCGATCCTCGACGCGCCGCGTCACGGCTGCATCAACGTCCACGCATCGCTGCTTCCGCGCTGGCGCGGCGCGGCGCCGATCCAGCGCGCGATCCTCGCGGGCGACGCCGTCACCGGCGTGACGATCATGGCGATGGAAGCGGGGCTGGATACAGGACCGATGCTGGCGAAGGCGGAGACGGCCGTCGGCGCGAAGACTGCTGGTTCGCTGACTGCCGAACTTGCCGCGATGGGCGCAGCGCTTCTCGTCAGGGTATTGGAAGACCTGTCATCTTGGCTCCCGAGCCCCCAACCTGAGCATGGCGTCACTTACGCACACAAGATCGAAAAGGCTGAAACTCGCCTAGACTTCAGCCGAGAGGCTGACGAACTTGTGCGCAAGGTGCGCGCCTTTGCCCCCGCGCCCGGAGCTTGGTTCGAGGCGAACGGCGAACGAATAAGAATATTGGAAGCGGGGTCAATTCATTGTCTCCGCGCTCCACCAAAACCGGGGATCGGCAGAGTTGTCAGTGATAGCCTTCTGATTTCGTGCGGAAGGGATTGGCTCGACCCATTGCTTGTTCAGCGTGCCGGACGCGAACCGATGAGACCGGCCGATTTTTTACGCGGCTTCCCTATTCCCAAAGACACGATACTGACTTGACCCGTTTCAAGCTGACGATCGAATATGACGGCCGCCCGTTCATGGGCTGGCAGCGGCAGGATCACGGGCCAAGCGTGCAAGGCGCGATCGAAGCCGCGGCTTTCGCGATCTTCGGCGAAGCCGTCGCGGTCCATGCGGCGGGGCGGACCGATGCGGGCGTTCACGCGCGCGAGATGGTCGCGCATATCGAGCCGCCGCGCGCGATCACGCCGTTCCGGCTGATGGAGGCGCTCAATGCGCGGTTGCGGCCCACGCCCGTCGCGGTGCTGGCTTGCGAGGTTGCGGCGGACGATTTTCACGCGCGTTTTTCGTGTGTTGCGCGGCATTATGAATATGTCATCGTCGATCGCCGCGCGCCGCTGACGTGGGAGAAGGGATTGGCGTGGCGCGTCGTTTTACCGCTCGACGCGGAGGCAATGCACGAAGCGGCGCAAATGCTGGTCGGACGGCACGATTTCACCACCTTCCGCTCGGCGCATTGCCAAGCCGAAAGCCCCTTGCGGACGCTCGACCGGCTCGATGTGGCGCGGGAGGGCGAGACGATCCGCATCGCCGCGAGCGCGCGGTCTTTCTTGCATCATCAGGTGCGTTCGATGGTCGGCTGCCTCGCGCTCGTCGGTCAGGGAAAATGGTCGGCGGTCGACCTGAAGGCGGCGCTCGACGCGAAGGATCGCGCCGCACTCGGCCTCAACGCGCCGCCCGACGGACTGTATTTCGACCGCGCCGACTACTGACCGAACAGCCGCTTCATCGAGCGTTCGAGCATGACCAATTGCCACAGCAAACGCCCGTGGTCGCGGCGGCCGCTCTTGTGCTGCGCGGGGAGCGCGGCGAGCGTGGCGCGGTCGAACCAGCCGGTTTCGGCGAGAA
The DNA here is from genome assembly GCA_013821585.1 of Sphingomonadaceae bacterium. GTDB lineage: Bacteria > Pseudomonadota > Alphaproteobacteria > Sphingomonadales > Sphingomonadaceae > Sphingomonas_O. Next base: position 3,761 of record JACDGO010000047.1, on the reverse strand, counting down.
CCCCGGTCACGCGCACCGCTTCGCCCGCAAGCGGGCCGCGAAACCACGCCGAAACGGGCGTCACGAAGCCCATCTTGCGGCGCTCGAGGATGCCTTCGGGCAAGTAACGGCGCATCGCGCGCTTCATTAGCCATTTCCCCTCGCCGCGCCGCAGCCGCATGTTCGCGGGAAGCCTCGCGCCGAATTCGACGAGGCGGTGGTCGAGCAGCGGCTCGCGCGCCTCGAGGCTGACCGCCATGCTCGCGCGGTCGACCTTCGTCAGTATGTCGCCGGGCAGCCAAATCTTGAGGTCGGCATATTGCGCGCGGTCAAGCGCGTCGCGCGCGGGCGCGGCGCGCGTCGCGGCGATATAGCGCTCCTCGGCCCGGTGGCCCTGAATGTCGCGTTTTAGACTGTCCGAAAAGAGCGCGGCGCGCATCTCGGGAGACGTCACGCCGACCGAGCGGGCATAGGCCTCGTCGCCGTCGCGCGCGAGCGCCTGAAAGGTCGATTTGGCGCGAAAGCGCTGCGGCGCCCAATCGGCTTTGGGATAGAAGCGCCCAAGCGTTCCGAACAGGTTGCGGCGCAATCCTGAGGGTAGCATCGAACGCACGCGTTCCTCGGCAGCTTGAAAACGGTAGCGGCGGTAGCCCGCGAACGCCTCGTCCGCGCCATCGCCCGACAGCGCGACCTTCACCGTCTCGCGGGCAAGCTGGCACACGCGCCATGTCGGAAGCGCCGACGCATCGGCGAAGGGCTCGTCGAACGCGGTGGCGAGCACGTCGATCGCCGCGAAATCGTCGGCCGCGACGATGCGCGTGCGGTGGTCGGTGGCGAAGCGCGTCGCAACTTCGGCGGCATAGCGCGTCTCGTCGTGCGCGGCGTCGTCGAAGCCGATCGAGCAGGTCTGGACCGCGTGGCGGCTCCCCTCGGCCATCAGCGCGACGACCGAGGAGCTGTCGACCCCGCCCGAAAGGAACGCGCCGAGCGGCACGTCTGAGACCATGCGCGAAGTGACGGCGTCGCGCAGCCGGTCGCGCATCTCCTCCTCGAGCGACGCCACGGAGCCCCGCGCGCGTTCGGAGAAATCCACATCCCACCAGACGATGGGCGCGGGAAGCGGCTTGCCACGCTGAAGATGCAGCCAGCTCCCCGCCGGGAGCTTGCGGATGCCCGCGACGATGCACGCGTCGTCGGGGATGTAACCCCAAGCGAAATAATCCTCGATCGCCTGCGCGTTTGGCTCGCGGCGGACGGCGGGATTGGCGAGCAAACCCTTGAGTTCGGACGCGAACGCGACGCTGCCGTCGGCGAGCTCGGCATAATGGAGCGGCTTCACCCCGAGCCGGTCGCGCGCGAGAAACAGCGAACGGTCGCGCGCGTCGTAGAGCGCGAAGGCGAACATGCCGTTGAGGCGCGGCAGCATCGCCGGCCCCCAGGCGCGCCAGCCGTGGAGCAGTACCTCAGTGTCGCTCTTCGTGCGAAATTGCGCTCCGATCAGCTCGAGCTCGCGGCGCACCTCAAGGAAATTGTAGATCATGCCGTTGAAGACGACGTGCAGCGCGCCGTCGGCTGTCGCCATCGGCTGCGCGCCGCTGTCCAGATCGACGATCGCGAGGCGGCGATGGCCGAGGCCGACGCCGCGATCGGTCCACACGCCCGACCCGTCGGGGCCACGATGTGCCTGCGCATCGGCCATCGCGCGCACCCTGCCCGCCGCGACTGGCTTGGCGGTGCCGAGGTGATAGAGGCCGGCGATGCCGCACATCGGCGCTAGTCCGCTTGGTCGAGGAGCGCGCGGGCGCGCGCCGCCGGAGCGCCGAACGCCGTCAGAAACGCGTCGACCGCCGGGCGCGCGTTCGGCTCGACCGCCGAAACGATCACGACGCCCGCACGCTGGTCGCCGCCGAGGAGGTGCGCGCGGAGCGTGCGGAGCCTTACCGTCATCGCATCGCCCGTAGCGCCTCCTGCCAGAACGTAGAAGGTCAGCGCTTCGCGCGCGACGCGGCCGGGCGCGAGGATGCGCTCGGCCTTGCCGCCCGGCGGCGCGAGTGCGTTCGCCGCCCAAGCCCATTTGTGATCCGGGTCGGCCGCGCCCTGTCCAAAGCCTGCAAGCTTGCGCCCCTCGCCTTGCCAACCGTAGAGCGCAATCGCGACATCGACCTGCCGCCCGCTTGCATCGCGGTAGCGACCGTAAAGGCGGTGGTCCGCGCCGTCGAAACGCGGCGTCCACGGATGGCAGCCGGTATTCGTCACCTGCGTCCAACGGGCGACTTGCGGGAGAAAGACTTGGTGAGGCAGCGGGCGACGCTGCGTGGCGATCACCGTGCCGTTCCACACGATCGGCAGTGCGGCGATGCCGAGCGCGGCGAGCGCGACCGCGAGCGCGTTGCGGGGCTTGCCGACAGCTCGCGGGATGGCGGTCAGCCAAGGGTCGCCGATGCGACGATCGAAGAAGCGCCAGCCGATCGCGATGACCAGCGCCATCACGAAGGCGAAGAAGAACCAGCCGTAGACGATATGGTCGAAGCCTGTCGCCGCCGCGACCGATGTCAAATGCGCGGCATAGATCGTCGCGAATGCGCGCACGCCGTTGGCGAGGATCGGCGCGACGACGCACAGACCCATGAAGGCGATGCGGCGCGGCCAGCTCCTGAAGCAGACATTGGCGACGAGCGCGCCATAAGCGACCATCGCGACGAGGAACTTGACGCCAGAGCACGCCTCCGCGACCTCGAACCAACCCGACGGCGTGGTGATGAACACGCCGTCGATCCGCGCGGGGACGCCCGAGATGTGGAGCAGCGCCATCGTGATCTTCGCGGTGACGGTCTGGAGCGGCGGAACGAACTCGTCGCCGAACGGGACCAGGAAGACGAGGTAGAAGAGCGGGAACAGCAACGCGCGCACCGCCGCCGGGCCGAGGATCGCGAGCACGCTCGCCTGGACGAGCGCTATGAGCGCGGCATGGCGGACCAGCGCGACACCCGCCGCTTCGCCGATCAGCCACAGGAAAGCTGCGAGCGCGACAAACAGAAGGCCGGGAAGCCAGGCACGCGGCTCGACCCGCGCGACCTCGCGGTGGCGTTGCCACACGAGCCAAGCGACGATCGGCAGGATGAACAGGCAATGCTGATAGGTCGAACTCGCCCACCATTGATGCGCCATCGCCGCCGCATCGCGCGCGAACAGGACCAGCAGCGCGGCGACAGTCGCGGCGAGGACGGCGACGTGCTCGCGCCATTCCCCGTCATGCCAGCGAAGGCTGGCATCCATCGATGTTTCGGATTGAGAAGCCATCGCTTGTGTCACGATCGATAGGCCCCAGCCTTCGCTGGGGCGACGAGAGTCGCGAGCGGCGCGAGCACGGCGTCCCAGCCGTAGCGCGCTTCCATCCGGGCGCGCGCGGCCCGGCCCAGCGCGGCGGCGCGATCCGGATCGGCGAGCAGCGCGCGGATCGGTTCGACGGGATCGTCGGCGACGACGAGGTCGCGGCCTTCCTGCGCGTCGATTCCGGTCGCGGCGGCGCGCGAGGCGACAACGGCACGCCCCACCGCCATCGCTTCTAGAATCTTGTTCTGCAAGCCGCGCGCGAGTTTCAACGGCGCGACGACGACATCGGCGGCGGCAAGCCAGGGACGTGTGTCGGAAACCTCGTCGGTCACGATCACGCGGTCCGACGCGAGCGCGAGGACCTGCTGAGTAGGTGCCCGGCCGACGATGGCGAAGGTCGCGTCGAGCTGAGGAAGCGCGTTGCTTGCGAAATCAACGACCGCTTCGAC
>JACDGO010000046.1 GCA_013821585.1 Sphingomonadaceae bacterium | reverse complement strand
CTGCTTCACCTTGCCGGTCTCGACCGTGCGCTTCAGGCCCAGCGGCGCGCGCATGCCCAGCTTCGGTTTCTCGCTATCGCTCATCAACTAATCCGAACCCTTCGTCTGCAAAATCACGCGCCGCGCGGCCCTGAACCCTGCGATGGTGTTTCGCAAGGCAGGCCCGTCGGCCCAAATCCGATAAACCCGTGCCACCGGTCGATCGCCGCGGCCACGCGAAGCGCGGCGCGAGCGTCTATCACGCCGATGTGTACCACATTTTCGCGTCCCAGCGCTACCGACAAGATAGGGCGCGCTACACTCAGAGCCAAGCCGGTGCGCCCCGAGCCCTCGTCGTCGTTCCCGACGCGCCAGGCCTGGTCGAGCTTGCGGTTGCCGTCTTCGCCGGCGTCGGCGGCGTGGAGCAGGAGATGCAGATGACCTTTGCGCGCCGCATCCTCGATCTTTTCCGCGCCGGTGACGAGGGTGGAGGCGCGCGCCTCGAGCCCCAGCCGGTCGAGCGCATCGCGCGCCAGCGCCTCTTCCACTTTCGCGGGAAGGTCGGCGGGAACTGCCACGTCGCCGGTCTTGAACGCGCGCGCGAGCGCGCCCTTCAGCTTGCCCTTGGCGACCGCCGCTTCGAGCGCGGGCTTGTCGACGCCGATCCACGCGCCGCGCCCCGGCGCGCGCGCGCGGACGTCGGGAAGCACCTGCCCGTCCGGGCCGAGCGCGAGGCGGATCAGCGACGCCCGCGTCCCCTTCGCGCGAGTGAGGACGCAGGTGCGTTCGTTCGCTACCGTCTCATTCGGAGGAATCCGCAACAGCGTCCTCCTCTTCGAACCAGTGCGCGCGCGCCGCCATGATAATCTCGTTGCCCTGCTCTTCGCTGAGACTATATTCGGCGAGCACGCCCGCCTTGGGCTCGTTGACGGGAACGACCTTGCGGCGCGGCTCGATGCGGCGCTTCTGAATCAGCTCGTCGGTGGCGAGGTCCGCGAGATCGTCGAGCGTCTTGATTCCCGCCTTGCCGAGCGTCACCAGCATCGCCTCGTTGAGGTGCGGCATTTCGGCGAGCGCGTCCTCGACGCCCAGCGAACGGCGCAACTCGCGGTTCGATTCCTCGCGCCGCTCGAGCGCCTCGCTCGCGCGGTTCTGAAGCTCGCCGGCGAGTTCCTCGTCGAAGCCTTCGATGCCGGAGATTTCCTCGGGCTCGACATAGGCGACTTCCTCGAGGCTGGTGAACCCCTCGGCAACGAGCAGCTGCGACAAGGTTTCGTCGACGTCGAGCTCCTGCTGGAACAACTCGGAGCGCTCGACGAACTCGCGCTGGCGCTTCTCGCTCGCGTCGGCCTCGGTCAATATGTCGATCGCCTTGCCGGTCAACTGGCTGGCGAGGCGGACGTTCTGCCCGCGCCGCCCGATCGCCAACGAAAGCTGGTCGTCGGGAACCACGACCTCGATCCGGTCCTCTTCCTCGTCGATCACCACGCGCGACACATTGGCCGGCTGGAGCGCGTTGACGACGAAGGTCGCGGTGTCGGGTGACCAGGGGATGATGTCGATCTTTTCGCCCTGCATTTCCTGGACGACCGCCTGGACGCGGCTGCCCTTCATGCCGACGCACGCGCCGACCGGGTCGATCGACGAGTCCTTAGAGATCACGCCGATCTTGGCGCGGCTGCCGGGATCGCGCGCGGCGGCCATGATCGTGATGATGCCGTCGTAGATTTCGGGCACTTCCTGCGCGAACAGCTTCTTCATGAAATCGGGGTGGGCGCGGGAGAGGAAAATCTGCGGCCCGCGCGTTTCGCGCACGACCTTCAGGATGAGGCTGCGGATGCGGTCGCCGACGCGCACCACCTCGCGCGGAATTTGCGCGTCGCGGCGGATTACGCCCTCGGCGCGGCCCAGGTCGACGACGACATGGCCGAACTCCACGCGCTTGACGACGCCGGTGATGATCTCGCCGGCGCGGTCCTTGAACTCCTCGAACTGGCGTTCGCGCTCGGCGTCGCGGACCTTCTGGAAGATCACCTGCTTGGAAGCCTGGGCGGCGATGCGGCCGAACTCGATGTTGGGCAGCGGATCGACGATGAAGTCGCCGATCGCGGCGTCGGCCTGGAGCTTCTTCCCCTCGGCAAGGCTTACCTGCTTGAAATAATCCTCGACCTGTTCGACCACCTCGACGACACGCCACAGGCGCAAATCGCCGCTTTCGGTGTCGATCTTGGCGCGAATCTCGTTCTCGGCGCCATAGCGCGCCTTGGCGGCGCGCTGGATCGCGTCCTCCATCGCCTCGATCACGATCTCGCGATCGATCAGCTTCTCGCGCGCCACCGCATCGGCGATCGCCAGCAGCTCGGCCTTATTGGCGGAAATCGCAGTCGCCATTCGTCCTATCCTTCTTGCAGAATTTTGTCCGCGCCTTCGGGAGAAAGCGGCGCGGTCGCTTTTATCAATTTGTCGGTCAACAGCAGCTTGGCCTGAACGATGTCCGAAAATGCCAGCTTCGCCGCACCCGCCCTGGTCTCGATCAGAACCGAGTCGCCGTCGACTCCGGCAAGCGTTCCTTCGAACTGCTTGCGCCCGTCAATCGCTTCCTCGACGCGGAGGCGCGCCTCGTGCCCCGTCCAGTCGTCATAGTCAGACAGACGCGTGAGCGGCCGGTCGATCCCCGGCGAGCTGACTTCGAGCCGATAGGCGTGCTCGATCGGATCGGCCGCGTCGAGCACCTCGGACAGCCGCCGCGACAAGGCCGCGCAATCGTCGAGGATCAGCTGGCGCGTATCAGGCCGCTCGGCCATCACCTGCAGCGTCGGATCGGACGCGCCGCCGAACATCGCCACGCGCACGATCTTCAGGCCGAGCGCATTCGCCTCGGGCTCGATCAACGCGGTCAATGCGGCGATGTCCGCCATATACTTCTATACTCTCCAAATATGCGCCTCGAGCGCCCGGAGCTTGCGGCTCCGAACCCGAACAGCGTTACCGATGTAAGGAAGACAGAGGCGATATAGGCGTCCGCGCGTTATGCGGCAAGCCTCTTGATGGAGAAGCCCATGCGCCGTTCGGTTCTCTTCGCTCTCGCGCTTGCCGCGTGCCACGGCGCCGATGCTCCCGCCACACCGCAAGCGCCGTTCCGGATCGCCGTCGCGGGCGGCTTCGACGATCCGTGGGCGCTCGCCTTCCTTCCCGGCGGCGCGATGCTCGTCACCGAGAAATCGGGAAAGCTGCTGCTCCGCGCGGCCGACGGGAGCGTCCGCGCCGTCGCGGGCGTGCCGCCGGTCGATTACGACGGCCAGGGCGGGCTGCTCGACGTCGCGCTTTCGCCCGATTTCGCGCACGACCGCTTCGTCTATCTGACCTACGCCGAGCCGGGACGCGGCGGATCGAGCCTCGCGCTCGCCCGCGCGCGCCTTTCGGACGACGAGTCGCGGCTCGAAGGCTTGCAGGCGATCTGGCGACAGGAGCCCAAGGGGCATGGCGGCCAGTTCGGCGCGATCGTCGTCTTCTCCCCCGATGGCCGCACCCTCTTCCTCAGCTCGGGCGAGCGCCAGCGCTTCACGCCCGCGCAGGACCCCGACCAGGCGATGGGCAAGATCCTGCGGCTCACGCCCGACGGCAAGCCCGCGCCCGGCAATCCGCAGGCGGGCCGCACTGGCGCGACCACGGTCGACCTGATCGACCCGCCCGAGAACACTGGCGCGGCGAAGGGTGCGCAGAGTCGGCGCGTCGCGATCCCCGCGCCCAACCTGACCCCGGCCGAAACCTGGTCGACCGGCCACCGCAATCCCTACGGCCTCGCCTTCGACGCCGTCGGACGACTGTGGGAAACCGAAATGGGGCCAAAGGGCGGCGACGAGTTGAACCTGATCGAGCCGGGCAAGAATTACGGCTGGCCCAACGTGTCGAACGGCAGCAATTACGACGGCAGCGATATCCCCGATCACCATCCCGGCGATGGGTATGAGCCGCCGAAGCTGTGGTGGAACCCGTCGGTCTCGCCGTCGTCGCTGGTGATCTATTCGGGGAGCCTGTTTCCCGCGTGGAAGGGATCGGGCCTGATCGGCGCGCTCTCGGGCAGGGCGCTGATCCGAGTGACCCTCGACGGCGCGACCGCGAAAAAGGCCGAGCGCTGGAACCTCGGCCGCCGCATCCGCTTCGTCGCGCAAGGACCGGACGGCGCTGTCTGGCTATTGGAGGACGGCGACAGCGGCGGGCGCCTGCTCAGGCTGACGCCGCGGTCCTGAGGTAGCGGAAATACCAGACTTCGTGCCCCAACCGGCGCGCCTTTAGCTCATAGCGCGTTTCAGGCCAGTGGGCGGGGCGTTCGAGGAAATCGCACGCCTCGTTCGCCTGCCACGCGAAATCGCGCCGCCTGCCCATCACCATCATCGCGTGCGCGACATAGACCGGATGGTCGGTGCCGAAGCGGAATTCGCCGCCGGGTTTAAGCTTCGCCGCGACGAGGTCGATCGGCCCCGCGTTCATAAATCGCCGCTTGGCATGCCGCGCTTTCGGCCAAGGATCGGGGTGGAGTAGATAGACGCGCGCCAGCGACGCATCGGGAAGCCGCCGCAGCAAGTCGAGCGCGTCGCCCATGTGCAGCCGCAGATTCGACAGCCCGCCGTCGCGGATATGCCCGAGCGCACCGACGACACCATTGAGAAAGGGCTCGCAGCCGATGAAGCCGTGGCCCGGCCGCATCGCCGCTTGCGCCGCGAGATGCTCGCCCCCGCCGAAGCCGATCTCGAGCTCGAGCGGGCGCCCAGAGTCCTTGGCGTCGCCGAACAGCGCGCGTGCGTCGAGCGGCCCTTCGGGAACCGAGACCTTCGGCAGCAAATCTTCGACCAGCGCCGCCTGTCCGGCGCGCAGCTTGTGCCCCGCGCGCCGGCCATAGAGCCGACCGATTGTGGCGGGGTCGCTCATTGCTCGACGCCCTTACCCGCTGAAGGGCCGCCGACAAAACGCCGCCTTTCTTTTTTTGCCGCTTGGGGACCGTTCTGGCCGCCCACTTCGTTGGCCGTTCGACAGTTCAGGAGTGGAAAATGGCGGACAAAGCAGGTTTCGACACGGCTATCGGCAACGGCGGTGAGACCCATCAGCGGATTCCTAAAGGCGGCCCGCACGACGGCACCGATCACCTGACGACCAATCAGGGCATCCGCGTCTCCGACAACCAGAATTCGTTGAAGGCCGGCCCGCGCGGGCCGACGTTGCTCGAAGATTTCGTCCTTCGCGAAAAAATCTTCCATTTCGATCACGAACGCATTCCCGAACGCATCGTCCACGCGCGGGGCACGGGCGCCCACGGCTTTTTCGAGCTGACCGAATCGCTGGCCGACATTACCAGGGCCGATCTGTTCCAGCGCAAGGGCGAGCGCATTCCCGTCTTCACGCGCTTTTCAACCGTCGCGGGCGGCGCGGGCTCCGTGGACACGCCACGCGACGTGCGCGGCTTTGCGGTAAAATTTTACACGCACGAGGGCAACTGGGATCTCGTCGGCAACAACATTCCCGTTTTCTTCATCCAGGACGCGATCAAGTTTCCCGATCTCGTTCACTCGGTGAAGATGGAGGCCGATCGCGCGTATCCGCAGGCAGGCAGTGCGCACGACACCTTCTGGGACTGGGCGTCGTTGATGCCCGAAACCACCCACATGCTGCACTGGGCGATGTCCGACCGGACTATTCCGCGGTCGCTGCGAATGATTGAAGGCTTCGGCATCCACACGTTCCGGTTCGTCAACGAAGCGGGCAAATCGACATTCGTCAAATTTCACTGGAAGCCGAAGCTCGGCCTGCAGTCGACATTGTGGGATGAGGCGCTGAAACTTCAGGCGGCGGACAACGACTATCACCGTCGCGACCTGTTCGAAGCGATCGACACCGGCGCATTTCCCGAATGGGAATTCGGCATCCAGACTTTCGACCAGAAATTCGCCGACGCGCAGCTCTATGACGTGCTCGACGCGACGAAGCTCATCCCCGAAGAGGTGATCCCGGTGCGAATCGTCGGGCGGATGGTGCTCGACCGCAACGTCGACAATTTCTTCGCGGAAACCGAGCAGGTCGCTTACTGTCCCGCGAACATCGTACCCGGGATCGATTTTTCAAACGACCCGCTGCTTCAAGGACGGCTGTTCAGCTATCTCGACACGCAAAAGAGCAGGCTCGGCACCGCCAACTTCCACCAGATTCCGGTCAACGCGCCGAAATGCCCGGTGATGAACTTCCAGCGCGACGGGCAGATGCAGATGAACGTGCCCAAGGGCCGCGCGAACTACGAGCCCAACAGCCTCGATGCCGTCGGCGAGGAAGCCGGCCCGCGCGAATGCCGGGTGGAGGGATTTCGCACGTTCGAAGGCCGCGCCGAAAACGACGAGCAGGGTGACAAGCTGCGCGTCCGCGCCGAGCTCTTCGCCGACCATTATAGCCAGGCGCGGCTGTTCTTCCGCTCGCTCGACGCGGCCGAGCAGGCGCATGTCGCGTCGTCGTTCGTGTTCGAGCTGTCGAAAGTCGGTCTCGCACACGTTCCGCCGCGCATGGTCGGCAATCTGCGCAACGTCGACGAAGGCCTCGCCAAGCGTGTCGCCGACGGCCTCGGCATTCCGCTTCCGCCGAAGAACAAGGCGGCGCGCGAGCCGATCGACATGGACCCGTCGCCGGCGCTCCGCATTATCGGCAACATGAAGGAAACGCTGGAAGGGCGCGCGGTCGGCATCCTGATCGCCGACGGATCAGACGGCGCGGAGATCGCGGCGGTCAAGAAGGCGGTCGAAGGCGCCAAGGGCAAGGCGGTCGTCATCGCGCCCAAGGTCGGGGGCGCGAAGCTCGCCGACGGCAAGATGCTGAAGGCCGACGGCCAGCTTGCCGGAACTCCCTCGCAAACCGTCGATGCGATCGCGGTCGTGCTGTCGGAAGCGGGGTGCGCGGCGTTGATGAAAGAAGGCGCGGCGGTTCAGTTCGTCATGGACGCCTTCGGTCACCTAAAGGCGATCGGCGCCTCGGCCGCGGCCAAGCCCTTGCTCGACAAGGCGGGCGTGCAGGCGGATGAGGGCGTCACCGATCTCGGCGGCACATTCATCGCCGCCGCCAAGAAGCGCTTCTACAGCCGTGAACCAAAGGTGCGGACGCTCGCCTAGTCGCTTAGGCCAATTCCGCCTTCAGCGCCTCGACCAGATCGGTCTTTTCCCAGCCGAACATGTCGCCATCGGGCTTGCGGCCGAAATGGCCGTAGGCGGCGGTCGGCTGGTAGATCGGCTTGTTGAGGCCGAGGTGCGTGCGGATGCCCTTGGGCGTCAGGCGGACGAGGCGCGGCAGCAGCGCCTCGATCCGCGTCTCCTCGACCGTGCCGGTGCCGTGCGTGTCGACATAGAGCGACAGCGGCTCGGCGACGCCGATCGCATAGCTGAGCTGGATCGTGCAACGCGTCGCGAGGCCGGCCGCGACGATGTTCTTGGCGAGGTAGCGCGCGACATAGGCGGCCGAACGGTCGACCTTGGTCGGATCCTTGCCGCTGAACGCGCCGCCGCCGTGCGGCGCCGCGCCGCCATAGGTGTCGACGATGATCTTGCGACCGGTCAGCCCCGCGTCGCCGTCGGGCCCGCCGATCTCGAACAGACCGGTCGGATTGACGAAGATCGCGTCCTCGTCGGTCGGCATCCAGCCGCGCGGAAGGACGTCGGCCATCACGCCCTTGGCGTAGTCGCGCAGCTTGGTCTGATCATAGCCCTTGGCGTGCTGCGTCGAGACGACGAGCGCGGTGGCGCGCACCGGGCGGCCATCCTCGAACGCGAGCGTCACTTGGCTCTTCGCGTCGGGCTCGAGAAACGGCGCGTCGCCGGCGTGGCGGTCGAGCGCCATCTTCTCGAGCAGACGGTGTGAATAATAGAGCGTCGCGGGCATCAGCTCGGGCGTCTCGTCGCACGCGAAGCCGAACATGATGCCTTGGTCGCCCGCGCCCTCGTCCTTGTTGCCGCTCTCGTCGACGCCGACGGCGATGTCGGCCGACTGGCCGTGCAGGTGGCTTTCGAACACCGCGCGCTGCCAGTGGAAACCGTGCTGCTCGTAACCGATGCGCTTGACGGTCTCGCGCGCCGCTTGCTCGATCTCGTCGTTGGTCGGCTCGGGGCCGCCGCGCGCGTTGACCTCGCCCGCCAGGATGACGCGGTTGGTCGTCACCATCGTCTCGCACGCGACGCGCGCCTCGGGGCTGCGCGACAGGAAAAGATCGACCACCGCGTCAGAAATCTGGTCGGCGACCTTGTCTGGATGGCCTTCGGAAACCGATTCGGACGTGAACAGGAAATTGGAGCGCATCGACGAAGTTCCTCGGCGGATATAAAGAAAGCTTTATGTCTGGGCGCGGTCCCTTAGCGGCGCCGCCGCGCCAGCGCAACGCCCGCCGCCGCGAGCAACAGCGCGAACGCAAATGGCAATAGGTTGCCGAGCCGGGAGAACGGCGTCGGCGCACCCGCGACGGGGATCATAGTCTGGATGAAGCCCGCCTTGCCGAGCGGCAATGCGGTGACGAGGCGGCCGTGCGCGTCGATCACCGCCGAAATGCCGGTCGGCGTCGCGCGCACGGTCGGCATCGCTTCCTCAATCGCGCGCAGCCGCGCCTGCGCGAGGTGCTGCGGCGGCCCCCATGTCCCGAACCACGCGTCGTTCGACGGGTTGAACAGGAAACCGGGGCGATGCGCGGCGTCGATCACCTCGCCCGAAAACACGATCTCGTAGCAGATCTGCACGCCCGCGCTCCCGAAGCCGGGCAGCGCGAACGTCCGCGGGCCGGGACCGGGGAGGAAGTCGAGATCGCCGGGCACCAGCCGCGACAGCCCGATCGCCGACAGCAGCGGGCGCATCGGCAGATATTCGCCGTAGGGGACGAGGTGCGCTTTGTCGTAGCGCGCGAACAAATTGTTGTCGGGCGTCATCGCGAACAGCGAGTTGCGCGCGGCGATCACCTTGCCGGCGCGGTCGTAGACGAGCGCGTCGCCGCCGGTCATGATCACGTCGCGCGGCCCCATCAGTTTCGCGATCCGGTCGCGCGCCCAGCGTTCCTCCTCGAGGAAATAGGGAACCGCTGCTTCGGGCCACAGGATCAGGCGCGGCGTCGCGCCCGGCGGGCCGGTCAGCGCGGCGAGGCGGCGGAAGTTGCGCTCGTCGAACGAATCGTCCTGCTTGTCCTGCTGGCCGATGTTCGGCTGGACGATGCGGATCAGGCGGTTGGTCGTCGCCGTGGAGCCGGCCGTGGCCAGCCACCCGGCGGCGACGAGCGCCGCCAATGCGGCGGGCGCGGCGATCAGCCGGTGGCGATGCGCGATCGCGCCCGCGACCAGGATCGTCGCGCCCGACAGCCCATAGGTTCCGATCTCGCGCGCGATCCCGCCGGCGGGCGTCGGCACCCAGATCACACCCAGCGGATTCCATGCGAAGCCCGTGAAAACGCCCGCGCGCAGCCATTCCGTCACAACCCACGCGGCGGCGAAGAAGAAAACATAGGCCGAAGGGTTCTTGCGTCCCCGCCACGCGAGCCCCGCCGCCATCGCCGGATAGACCGCGAGGTAAAGCGCGAGGGTCACAACCGCGACCCAGCCGAGCCACACCGGCATCGTCTCCTGATAGCGGAACGCGCCGGCGATCCAGTTGAGGCCGACGGTGAAATGGCCGACACCGAACGGCCAGCCGATCGATAGCGCGTCGCGCAGGCGAGGCGCAGCGGCGACGAGCAGCATCAGCAGCGCGAACGCGGCGAGCGTCACCGGCCAGAGTTCGAGCGGCGCGAAACCGGTCGCGGAAATGAGCCCGGCGGCGAGCGCGAGTGTCTTGGGATAGCGAAGCACGCGAGCCGCCTATCGTCGCGGCATCGCCCGCGCTAGAGGATTGGCATGCCGATCCTTCTCGCGCTTGCCGTCGCCGCCGCCGCGCTTCCGCCGCCGCCGCCCGAGCAAGCCGCCGACATCCGCTGCGTCGCGCTGCTCGCGATCGTCGCGAACGAGCAGACGCGCGGGACCGGTTGGACGTCCACGCCGCCCCTCGCGGACGACGGCGCGCGCTATTCGGATGTGGTCGGCACGGAACTCATGAAGGCGACGGGGCGGACGAAGGAGCAGGTCCGCGCGCTGTTCGTCGCCGCGGTCGCCGGGTTCCAGTCGGCGGCGGTGCGCGGCCACGACCACGCGCCCGGCC
>JACDGO010000045.1 GCA_013821585.1 Sphingomonadaceae bacterium | reverse complement strand
AACGACCGCTATGTCGCTTTGTGCCGCCGCCACTTCTTCGACCGCTTGCGCGAAGGCGAAGCGCGCCAGCTGCGCCTCGACATCCCGCGCTAGGCGCGAGACAACACGGCAGGCCCATGCTTCATGGATGGATCATCCTCGACAAGCCGATCGGCCTCGGTTCGACCACCGCGGTCAGCGCGGTCAAGCGCATCTTGCGTGAAGCCGGCGAGCCCAAGACCCGCGTCGGGCACGGCGGAACGCTCGATCCGCTCGCTAGCGGCGTGCTTCCGATCGCGCTCGGCGAGGCGACCAAGCTCGCAGGGCGGATGCTAGATGCAACCAAGGCGTATGATTTCACGATCACTTTCGGGGCGGAGACCGACACGCTCGACGCCGAGGGAGTGGTGACGGCCACCAGCGAAGCGCGCCCGACGCTCGAGGAGATTGCAGCGGTGCTGCCGCGCTTCACCGGCGAGATCGAGCAGGCGCCGCCGGCCTATTCGGCGCTGAAGGTCGGGGGAAAGCGAGCCTATGCACTGGCGCGGGCGGGGGGAGAGGTGGTGCTTAAGAGCAGATGTATCACCATTCATTCGCTGACTCCCCAACCCAACCCCTCCCATTCAGGGGAGGGGCTTGGCGGCTCTAAGCCCCTCCCCTTCAGGGGAGAGGTTGGGATGGGAAATATCGACGAAATCACCCTCTCCGCCCACGTCTCCAAAGGCACCTATATCCGCAGCCTCGCGCACGACATCGCGCGGGCGCTCGGCACGGTCGGACATGTAACGATGCTCAGGCGGACGCGTGCCGGGCCGTTCGGCTTGCATCAGGCGATTTCGCTGGACTTCCTCATGGAAAAGGCTAAGGGCCGCGCGCTTGAAGACGTGATCCTGCCGCTGACGGCGGGGCTGGACGACATCCCGGCCCTTTCCGTCTCCCCGGCTGAGGCAGCTATGCTCCGCAAGGGGCGCGTGCTGACCGGGATTTCCGAGCATCAGGGTCTCCATCTTGCCAGTGACGGGTCAACCCCCGTCGCGCTCGTGGAGATCGCGGACGGAAACGTCCGTGTGGTGCGCGGCTTCAATCTTTGACCCTGACCCGATGTCGCGAAGGAAAGACATTTGACGATCACCGCGGAACGCAAGGCCGAAGTCATCAAGGACAACGCCCAGAGCGACGGCGACACCGGCAGCCCCGAAGTCCAGGTCGCGATCCTGACCGAACGGATCACCAACCTGACCGAGCATTTCAAGACGCACGCCAAGGACAACCATTCGCGCCGCGGTCTGCTCATGCTCGTCAACAAGCGCCGCTCGCTGCTCGATTACCTCAAGCGCGTCGACAGCGACCGCTACACCGCGCTGATCACGAAGCTCGGGCTTCGCAAGTAATCCGAACGGCTCCTGCGGGAGCCGTTTGCTTATCCGGACGGCTGCATTTCGGCAGCGCCGGCAAACACGCGGACTCTTCCGCAAGCTGAACCCTCGAGGCGTAGGGCCTTGGGGGCACGAAGGAATAAAAATGTTCAACATGAAAACAGTCGAAATCGAGTGGGGCGGAAAGACCCTCAGGCTCGAAACCGGCCGCGTCGCGCGGCAGGCCGATGGCGCGGTGCTCGCGACGCTCGGCGAGACGGTGGTGCTGTGCGCGGTGACCGCCGCGCGCTCGGTGAAGGAGGGACAGGATTTCTTCCCGCTCACCGTTCACTATCAGGAAAAATTCTCGGCCGCGGGACGCATCCCCGGCGGCTTCTTCAAGCGCGAGCGCGGCGCGACCGAAAAGGAAACGCTAACCAGCCGCCTCATCGACCGGCCGATCAGACCTCTTTTTCCTGAGGGGTTCTATAACGAGATCAACGTGATCGCGCAGGTTCTTTCCTATGACGGCGATAACGAGCCCGACATGCTGGCGATGGTCGCCGCGTCGGCGGCGCTGACGCTTTCGGGCGTGCCGTTCATGGGGCCGATCGCGGCGTGCCGGGTCGGCTATGTCGAGGGCGGCTATGTCCTCAACCCGACCAACGAGCAGGTCGCCGAGGGCGACCTCGACCTCGTCGTCGCGGGAACGCACGACGCGGTGATGATGGTCGAATCCGAAGCCAAGGAACTTTCGGAGGACGTCATGCTCGGCGCGGTGATGTTCGCGCATCGCGAATGCCAGAAAGTGATCGGCGCGATCATCGACTTGGCCGAGCAGGCCGCGAAGGATCCGTGGCCGATGGCGCCGCAGGCCGACCTCTCGGCCGCGAAGACCAAGCTCAAGGGCCTGATCGGCAAGGACATCGCCGCCGCCTACAAGCTCACCGACAAGTCGCAGCGCGCGAACGCGCTCAACGAGGCGCGCGCCAAGGCGAAGACGGCGTTCGCCGACGCGACCCCGCAGGACCAGATGGCCGCGGGCAAGCTGATGAAGAAGCTCGAGGCCGAAATCGTCCGCACGGCGATCCTCAAGGACGGCAAGCGCATCGACGGGCGCACGACCACCCAAATCCGCCCGATCGAGGCGATGGTCGGCTTCCTTCCGCGCACGCACGGCTCCGCGCTGTTCACGCGCGGGGAGACGCAGGCGATCTGCACGACCACGCTCGGCACGCGCGAGTCCGAGCAGATGATCGATGGCTTGGGCGGCCTCAGCTACTCGCACTTCATGCTGCACTATAACTTCCCGCCCTATTCGGTCGGCGAAGTCGGCCGCTTCGGCGCCCCCGGGCGTCGCGAGGTCGGGCACGGCAAGCTCGCGTGGCGCGCGCTGCATCCGGTGCTGCCGTCGAAGGACGAGTTTCCCTATACGATCCGCGTGCTGTCGGACATCACGGAGTCGAACGGCTCCTCGTCGATGGCGACGGTATGCGGCGGTTCACTCAGCATGATGGACGCGGGCGTGCCGATGAAGCGCCCGGTTTCGGGCATCGCGATGGGCCTGATCCTCGAAGGCAAGGACTTCGCCGTCATCAGCGACATCCTCGGCGACGAGGATCATCTGGGCGACATGGACTTCAAGGTCGCCGGCACGGCGCAAGGCATCACGACGATGCAGATGGACATCAAGATCGCCGGCATCACCGAAGAGATCATGAAGCAGGCGCTGAAGCAGGCGGCCGAAGGGCGCACGCACATCCTGGGCGAAATGGCCAAGGCGCTCGACCACACGCGCACCGAATTGTCGGCGCACGCGCCGCGCATCGAAACCTTGCAGATCGACAAGGCAAAGATCCGCGAAGTGATCGGCACCGGCGGCAAAGTGATCCGCGAGATCGTCGCGTCGACCGGCGCGAAGGTCGACATCGACGACGAGGGGCTGATCAAGATCAGCTCGTCCGACCCGACGCAGATCGAAGCCGCGCGCCAATGGATCCTCGGCATCACGCAGGAAGCGGAAGTCGGCAAGGTCTACACCGGCAAGGTCGTCAATATGGTCGACTTCGGCGCGTTCGTGAACTTCATGGGCGGCAAGGACGGGCTGGTGCACGTCTCCGAAATCCGGAACGAGCGCACCGAGCGCGTCGCCGACGTCCTGTCCGAAGGGCAGGAAGTGAAGGTCAAGGTGCTTGAGATCGACCCGCGCGGCAAGGTCCGCCTGTCGATGCGCGTCGTCGACCAGGAAACCGGCGAGGAGCTCCCCGACACGCGTCCCCCGCGCGAGGATCGTGGGCCGAGGAACGACCGCGGCGATCGCGGCCCGCGGCGTGACGGCGGAGGCGGAGGCGGAGGCGGCGGCGGCGGCGATCGTGGTCCCCGTCGCGAAGGCGGCGGCGACCGCGGCCCGCGCCGCGAGGGTGGCGGTGGCGATCGTGGTCCCCGTAGCGGAAGCGGAGGCGGTGGCTACGGTGGCGGCCGTGATCGCACGCCCCGTGAAGGCGGAAACGACGAAGGCCCCGCGCCCGAGTTCGCGCCGGCGTTCCTGACGCGCGAGGACTGAGGCTTCGGCTTCGGTGGAAAAAAGAGAGGGGTCGCTTCGGCGGCCCCTTTTTTTGCGATTTCCCTTAGGCAAGCGCTGGAGGGGAGGTTTCCGCCGTTACAAATCGACGTAAGTTGACACATCCCGCTCAGTCTCATATACAAGACAGATGTTCGAAGTCCGGCAGACCAGAGCTTTAGAGCGATGGCGCGCCGGATTGCGGGATAGCGTCGTGCGAAAACGCATCGGCGCGCGGATCGACCGGCTGTCGTTCGGCAATTTCGGCGACACCAAGCCCGTCGGCGGTGGGGTGAGTGAGCTGCGGCTGGATTCCGGTCCAGATACCGCATCTATTTCATCCAGCGCGGCGGGCTGATCGTCATCCTTTTGTGTGGCGGCGACAAATCGACTCAGGCGTACGACATCGCCCGCGCGAAGGAACTGGCGCTACAAATTGGTGGAGGCCCCTATGACGCTTGAAACGATCCCGTTCGACATCGCCGATGAAGTCGGCGATGAGGAGGCGCTTGCGATCTATCTCGACGATGCGTTGGAGACCAACGATCCCGGCTATTTCG
This sequence comes from Sphingomonadaceae bacterium, assembly GCA_013821585.1. Lineage (GTDB taxonomy): Bacteria > Pseudomonadota > Alphaproteobacteria > Sphingomonadales > Sphingomonadaceae > Sphingomonas_O. The sequence continues at coordinate 5,734 of JACDGO010000045.1, read as the reverse complement.
CGCACGCGCTCGGCAAGGTCGCCAAGGCGCGCGGGATGACGCGGATCGCGCGCGAGGCGGGTCTGAGCCGAGGCTCGCTTTATGCGGCGCTCAGCCCGGACGGCAATCCGACGATTGCAACGCTGATGCTGGTAATGAAATCGCTCGGGTTGCGGCTTGGAGCAGCGCGAGCGGCTTATACCAACCTGCATTGATCATGACCCACGAGCCCATTTGCGGCGTCCTATAGTCATGATGTGCCATGGTCGATCGATGAGCTTATTCCACGCCTCGCAGCAGTGATCGACGATGTTGTCGTGGGAGGTGAAGACGCGGTTGGATAGCCAGTTGTCGCGCATGAACTGCCAGATGTTTTCGACCGGGTTCAACTCTGGACATTTTGCCGGCAGAGCGATGATGCTGATGTTGTCGGGTACGATGAGCTTGCCGGTCGTGTGCCAACCGGCCTGATCCATCAGCACGACCGCATGAGCTCCGGGGGCGACCATGAGCGATATCTTGGTCAGGTGCAGCGCCATGGTTTCGGTGTTGCAAAAGGGCAGCACCAGCCCCGCGCCCTTGCCGTGTTCCGGGCAGATCGCGCCAAAGATATAGGCTGATTTCGTCCGCTGATCCTTCGGGGCCGACGGCCGGGTTCCGCGTCTTGCCCACCGCCGCGTAATCTTGTTCTTTTGACCGATCCGCGCCTCGTCCTGGAACCATATCTCTATGGGCATGCCCTTCGGGAGGGTTGTTCTGACCTTTGCCAGCTCGGCGGCAAAGCCCCCTTTTTGAAGGCCTCGAGCGCATATTCATTCTGGGCATGGTGGCGGGGCCGCGCCGTCAGCTTGACGTAGCCCAGCCTTTTCAGCTCGCGCCCCACGGTGGTTTCATCGAGCGACACCGCAAACTCCTCATGCAGCCACTGGACCAGATCGATCAGCCGCCAGCGAACGACGCCATGGATCGCCGGGATCGGGCCGCGCTCCACCGTCTCGACAAGCGCCCACCGCTGAACGTCAGTGAGCCGCGACCGTTGTCCCGGTGCCTTGCCGTCGAGCAGACCGTCGGGACCGCGGGCGTTGAACCGAACCACCCAATCCCGCACGATCTGCAAACCCACCCCACCGATCCGCGCCGCCGCACTGCGGCTGCCGCCGTCGTAAATCTCGGCCAATGCCAAAAGCCGACGGGCTTGGTTCGCGCTCTTTGACGCCCGCGCCAATCGCCTCAACCCTGCGCCATCAAAATCATCCCGCAAGCCGATCGCTGATCCCATGATCGTGCCCTCCATATGCACGACACCATTGATTCAGAATTTCGTCAGCTTGGAAATACCTCACGTGAGTCAGCCTCAGCGCAGGTTGGTATAACGACGGATGCTCAGCTCACTTTCATGTTACTCGAGACGTTGTTGAACGTTTTCGATACCTTGGCTCCCAAGCTCGTCATTGCGCCGATCGCGGCCACGGCGATGAGCGCGGCGATCAGGCCGTATTCGATGGCGGTCGCAGCTTTGGCGTTGCGTAAAATGGATGTAAGTTTGCGGATCATGTCCCTGTCCTCCTTCAATGGCCGGCAAGGATTATCTCCGAATAAGTTAAACTTTAGTTATAACCCTACACCTTTCGATATACTCCCGCGTGGCGCCGCGGCCGCAGCGTCTTCAGGCTAGCGCGTTGGCGAGGATGACCAGCTCCGTCCGGCTGCTGATGCCAAGCTTCTCATAGACCTTGTGCAAGTGCACCTTGACTGTGCCCTCTGCGATGCCGAGCAGCGCAGCGATCTCGCGGTTGCGCAGGCCGTGGACGACCTGGTCCATGACCGCTCTCTCGCGCTGGCTAAGTGCGGCCAGCACTGGCTGGCTGCCCGGTTTGCCGTCCGTATGCGGCCCGTCTAACATTCGCTGCAGCACAGGCTGGTCGATCCAGCGACGGCCCTGGCTGACCTCTTCTAGACACCGCATCAGCAATTCGGGTGCGGTATCCTTGAGCACCAGGCCGTTCACGCCCAGCCGTATAGCCTCGGCCGAAACGCGATCGTCGATCGCTGCGGTCAGCAAGACGACGGGAAGTTTACTGCCCCGGGCGCGGAGCGCCCGGAGGACATCGAGGCCCGAGAGCGGCGACATCTGCACGTCGAGAACAACGATGTCCGGGCCTAGCTCGGGTATCGCGGCCAGCAGGGCCGCGCCGTCCGGGAATTTGCCGACGACCTCGAAGGCGCTGCCGCGCAGCAACGCTTCCGCGCCCGACAGGATGATCGGGTGATCGTCGGCGAGCAGGACGCGAATCACGGCCCGTTACCCTTCAGCGGCAGCGTGATAGACACGAGCGAGCCCGTCCGCGCGCTCGATTTGAGCCGCATTTCGCCGCCAAGCATATGCACCCTGTCGTAGAGAGACCGCGGACCGACCCGGGCCTCCCGAAGATCGCTATCGGCGAAGTCACCTTCTACAGGAAAGCCAGAGCCATCATCCGCGATGTCGAGGCGGAGCATGCCTTCGCTCGACCCCGCTTCGATCGACACGCACGTCGCGTGTCCGTGGCGCACGGCGTTCGCGGCGGCTTCGCGGATGAGCTGCTCAATGTCGTGGTGGAGGACGGCCGGAACATTGCCCAGCGAGGGGTCGAGGCTAAAGTCCAACGTGATCCCCCATTGCTGCTCCAGACGACTTGCCACTCCGAGCAACGCCTTCTGAAGCGTTGCATGACTTGCCGGATGCGGCGGCTTTTTCAGGGCGCCGATCAAGCTGCGCAAATCGCGCTGCTCCTCGACCAGCAGATGCTGCAGCTCGTCGATCTCGCGCGTGACGAGCGATGATTCGCTCAACGCCTTCTTCAAGCTCTCGAGCTTCAGGCCCATGCCAGCGAGGAACTGAACCACGCTATCGTGAAGATCATGCGCGAGGACAAGGCGCGCGCGGGCCGTCGCCGCGTCGCGAGTAGCGGCGAATAGCACGCCATGTTCGAACGCCGCCGAGACCTCCTCTCCGACCGCCACCGCTGGCCACAGGTCATCGGACGACAGACCGGGAATTGACAGTGCGAACAAATGCCCTTCGTGCGAGCTGGCCTTCACAGGGATGGCCAGCCCGGTGTCGACTCCGAAACGCGCAGCGAACAACGGATCGATCGCGGTTTTGTCCGCGAGAGTCTGCCGGCGTCCGTCCCGCAAGAACAGCAGGCGCCTGCGCGGCTCATCGAACAAAAACGCGCCGCCGCCGAAGTCCGCTTCGATGAGATCGGGGAATTCGCCCGGACCGAATTTATCCTGGCGGAGCACCCCGTGCTCGATACTGTCGACGTGAAGCCACGGCTCCTCGGTATCCGACCACGCGAGCACGATCCGCCCGGCATCCAGCCGCCGCGCAGCATGTTCGAGCGCCTGGCGCACTGGCGGATCGTTTTCGATACCAGCGTCGTCGAGCTGCATGCCTACCCGCCCCCGCCGCGCCGAGAGCTGGCTGATCCCGAACCAGACGATCATGAACGACAGAACTACAAGATGCGCCCCGCGGATGACGAAGCGCTGGATCTCGATGCCAGGCGAGCCCGGCGATCCGGCGGCTGTCAGGCCGGCTGCGGCGACATACAACACGACGACGATTCCGGTAGTCAGCAGCGCCTCGCGCCAGCCCCCCCTGATCGTCGATGACAGGACCAGGAAGACGAAGAAGGTGAAAAATGGGCTGCTATAGCCCTCGGTCAGCGCCACAAGGATCGCGAACACGAGCAGATCGACCGCGTGCGCCGGAGTCGCGATTCGCGCCTCGAGCCACCAATTGTTCCAGGTCAATCCAAAGATCGCGGCAGACACCAGCGTATAGCTGGAAACAAGCAAGAGAACGGGATCTACCCGCGCGCCTGAATCGCTCGGGTCGAGAACGATCGCAAGCGTGAAGAAGGAGGCGAGCAAGGCTCGCGAGAGCGCAATCACGCGCCCCGAACGCTGCTGAAAAAGCGGGTTCTTTAGAGTGGAGCGCGAACCTTCTATCTCGATCGGCGGATGCATGCCCTAGCGTTGCACAGCCGCCGAATTAGCACCAGCCCGATAGGCAAGGGCGCTTCCGGGAGAAGTGCCCCTGTCTCGAGCCAACCAACGTTGTTAACAGCGCCAGCAGTACAGCTCGAGGTCGACACGCATTGATGGGGGTACTGTCAGAGCAATGGGGCAGCCGTTTTCCCATGTGGTTACGCGCTTCACCGTCGCGCCAGTGTTCTGCGTACGAACCACGTTTGATCCTGCAATGACGCAAGGTGCCGTCTCTACTGCGGCAGTTTTAAGCGATCACGACGGGCAATGAACCAAATCCTGGTTAGTTTGACAGTGCCAAGGCGATCGAGCGGCGTCGCCTTTTGTACGCCCCACGCATGCAGCCAGCCGTCGCCCGTTGCGATGGCGTGAGCGACGGGATGACCTGCCGACCAGCAGTCGAGCGGCTGCGCGACGGGGCGCCCGCCCTTGCGCCGCCATTATGCGAACAGTGCGAGCTGATCGCCGCGAGCGACCAGCAGATGCCGCGCCCGCTGTGCGGCATCGACCGCCTGGCGATAATGGACCGTCGCCACCCGCTCTGCCTCATCGAACGGCACCGGGGTCGATTCTTCGCCTTGATAGCAGGCGTCGTAGATCGCGCGCGCGGCGTCGCGCAGCTGGACATCATGTCGCATCGTTGTGATCCAGGCTCCATCGAATCGCCGACCATGCGGCGAGCCAGATGTAGAACAGAACCAGAACGAACTACAACCGCCGATTGCCGGCTCTTGTCGCAAAAAGGGCATTCTGCGGTTTGAAAACGAGGCCTAACGCGAATGAGCACGATCACTTGCGGACATTCTCAACCGGCTAAAGGCCGTAACGTCCGATTACCGGTCCGCGAACATCGCTACTTACGCCGACCCAAACCTCCCGCTTGCTCCCAAAGTAGTGTCCGGCATCACGAGCTTTGTGGAGTCCGGGGGACGGTAGCACGGTTGCGAAGGAGCTCCCTTCCGTACACTCGGTCAGCTATCGACTCTCGAGCTGGCAGTTGAACCAGCGCTAATTGTCTCCTGAAAGTCGTCGTCCGCTCAAGGCTTTTTGGGGCAGATCGTCGCCAGAAACCGAGGCATCAACCCTGTGCTGCGGAGCGCGGGCATATAGGCCGAAGCCTCACATGATGCGCGGCTTCTGTCGGCGGTGTCGCATTGCGCTACTCCTCCGCTAGCGCTGCGTGGAAGGGCTCGATCAAGGCGGTCACGATCAGCAGTCGCAAGGCTGGTCCTGAATTGGTCCAGCAATTCAAGCGTATCGGCTGGCGTCATCTTCACTGTATCGGAGCCCGCACAGGCGGCCGACCTGGTCGCTGGTGAGTAAGGTGCCTGTGCGGCCCCCGACAGTATTGGCATCACGAAGAGAGCGCCCATGATGACGTGCGATTTCATACGAACCTCTCCTACGTTTTCGTCGACTTCCCAAAGCCCTTATATGCCAATCCTCTATGGCGCAGCCAACAGGCGTGACTACCAGTTTCGCTACATGCTCCCCGCCTAAATCAAGGCGGCTGCCATCTCTGCCAGCTTTGCGACGGTGTTCATGTTGCGCGCCGTCCCGGCTTTCCCAACCGGGATGCGTAAGCGCGAGCCCGCCATGCCGGCACCGTAGGAAATGGTGCTGTCATGTCTGGACGGCGCCCTGCGATCAAGGGTGATATTGGGTTCGTCGACGGTCGCGGGTGCGGTCATGTCTCCGGCCTTTTTGTGTGGGTTTAACC
>JACDGO010000519.1 GCA_013821585.1 Sphingomonadaceae bacterium | reverse complement strand
GTCGCTCGGCGCAGGAATCCGTCGTCGCCGATCCAGTTGGTCAGATGGTGCGTTAGCCAGGAGCAGCGTTCCGGACCATAGTCGTAGGCGCCGGGGGCACCAACCATAAGAGCGAACTCCGGTTCCCAATGCACGCGTTCGGGACAGTCGGGAATACCGAACCGATTTTTTATGCCAAGGCCAGGATGGTTATGCACCTGCCGCCAAGCCAACTTATTTGCGCGGATGTAAAGGCCGCCCCAGCCTTGTGCATAGGCGATGAATCCGGTGACGGTCATCGGTCCTTTCGCCATGGTCGGCAGTGCCTCGCCGACGGTCACGTCCTGCCAGTATCGCGGCGTGGCACCGCGGATAGTCTCCGCTGCGTAAAGCTGATACACGCGCGTCAGTTCCTCCTCAGTATAAACCCTCGCCGGACGGGCCCGGACCTCGCTGTATTTGGTGCCCTGCTCTCGGGCCTGATCACGGTCGGTGCGGAAGCACCAGCTATCGGCTTCGGCCACTAGGTCGCCACTCGGGTTAAAGAAATTAACGTGATAAATCTGCTGGATCGCGCGGCCGGCGAATTTCGTATCGTGCTCGATCAGGTCTTTCAACCAGGCTTCCGTGGTGATCGCCTGATTGCGCAGCACGGGCTTGTGCCAAGTCCAATCCGCGCCGGCCCACATCGCATGCACGCCAGGAATTCCGCCGACGTAGCCTGAGATGATACGACTGGTGGCGAAAAGGAAACTGGGTAGCGCAATGATGTCACCAAAGCTCGTCTTGGCCGCATAGGTCGGCTCGCACCATAGGGGGTTATCGTCGCCGATCCCGTGTGCGTAATGACGGATGTTGTCGCGGGTCGCTTCATAGCACCACGGCTCGGCGGTGTTCTCTATCAGCACATTCTTGCGCATGTGCAATGCGTCGAGCGCCTCGTCCGTGATTCTCGCAAAACGCCGTGCGGGTTCCGCCTTCATGTTTTCTCCTTTGGTTGGATTGAGTGGGCTTCCTGGTCGCGCAGCGCCTTGCGGTTGATCTTTCCAGCCGCCGTTCTTGGCAGGTCCGGAACGAAAGTAACCAATCTTGGGTATTCATGCTGGCTCAGGCGGTTGCGCACGAAGGTCTGGATGTCAGCGACAACGGTGTCATCGGTCGCGTGATCGGTGGTCGGCACGATGTAGGCTTTTACGACAAGGCCGCGTAGCGGGTCCGGCACGCCGATCACAGCCACGGACTGGACGGCGGGATGTCCGAGCATCGCATTCTCAATCTCTACCGCGCTCATGGTCCAGCCGGCGGAGATGATGACGTCGTCGGCGCGGCCGGCATGGTAGAAGTAGCCATCCGCATCGACCCACCCACGGTCCTTGGTGGGGAACCAGGCGTCGTGACGTCGCACCTTGATCTCACCCAGTTCGTCCGGTTGGCAGCGGGAACCATCAGGCCGTTGCACCTCAACCTCGACGCCCGGAACCGGCCGGCCGAGCGATCCTTCCTTAACCGGAAAGTCGGACGCGCCAGGATAGTTGGCGAGGACGACACCAATCTCGGTCATCCCGTACATGCTGCACAGCGGGGCCCGGAAGGCATGCTGGATGAATAGCGACGTTTCCTGATCGATCGGTTCACCCGTGAAAGAAAGTTTTCGTAATGCCAATCGGAAATCAGGGACGTGGCCGGTATTTTTCATCATCCGATAATGGGTGGCGGCCGCGGACAGGTTTGTCGAACCATAATCCTGAAGTGCCTTCAGCAGTCGCCCGGCATCGAATCGGCCGGCATAGGCGCCCGTTTCGATGCCCAATGCCAGCGGGGCGAGTGTGCCGTGCCACAGGCCGTGACCCCAGGCTGGCGAAGAGGGACAGAAGAACCGGTCGCCTGGCCGCAGACCTATGCCATACAGCGCCGCGTTCATCACGACAACGACCGCACGGTGGGTGTGCTTGATGGCGGCCGGCATCTCGCGCGTGGTGCCGGATGTATATTGGAAGATTGCGAGATCGGTCGCAGCGGTCTGGGGTTCATATCGATCCGGGAACTCTGCTAATCCGGCCATGAATGCTTCGTCCACCGCGACGATGCGTGGGCTGCTCAAACCCGCTAGGGTCCTAGCTTTTTCAGGCGTGGTCAGCAACAGGGCTGGCGTGCAA
>JACDGO010000044.1 GCA_013821585.1 Sphingomonadaceae bacterium | reverse complement strand
CTGTTCACGACGCCGATGGCCGATGGGGACATGGCGTTGCTCGGAATAGGCGTTGGTCTGACTGTGGTTGCTGCAAGTCAGGTCGCGCTGATGAGTGGGTTGAGGCGAATTTCAGAACTTGCATGGTTGAACGTTGGCGGCGCGGCATTGGCCTGTGCCATTGGAATCGGCGTGCTGATCGAGCTTGGCGGTCGTGGCGTCGTGCTCTTTGTCGTTGCGACTCCGCTATCGGGAGCTCTGCTTGGAAGCATCTTTGTCATGCGCGCGCGGCGAGGTCAGACTCGAGTCGCTGCCGCGCCGATGTTCGCCATGGTCCGGGGAATGGCAGGTGCGGGAATCGCATTTATGCTGAGCAGCGTCGCGCTCCTTGCGTCACAAATTTTCATCCGAGGGATCGTTCAGGCTGACCTAGGCGCTCGTGCGCTCGGGTATTTTCAGGCAGCATGGGCGGTAAGCATGACGTATATCGGGTTTGTTCTGGCCGCCATGAGCACCGACTATTTCCCGCGACTGACCCGCTCGATCAATGATGTGGACGCAACGATCGCGACAGTAAATGAACAAGCCGAGTTTTCGCTACTCGTGGCGGCGCCGATCGTTTTAGTGATGATCGGCACCGCCCCCTATTTGATGCGAATCCTTTACTCGGCGGCGTTCGTCCAGGCTGCCGGCATCTTTCAGTGGCAGGTCTTGGGGGACGTCCTAAAAATTGCCAGCTGGCCAGTCGGATACGTGCTTCTCGCAGCGGGGCGAGGACGCAGCTTTCTGCTGTCCGAAACGACTGCCATGTTCGTGCTTTGCGGATTTACGTGGATCGCGATGCCCTATATTGGTCTCGAGGCAGCGGGAATTTCGTTTGTGGTCATGTACGCGGCCTATTTGCCGTTGGTCCTTTGGCTTGCGCGCCGCCATATCCCGATCAAATTGACTCGTGCGATCTGGGTAAACGGCGCGATCCTGTTCGTTGCCGTAGGCCTGCTCATGATCATATCGCGCAATAGCCCTCTATTTGGCGCCATCCTTTCTGTGATCGCCTCTCTTGCGGCGGGCGCCATAGCGGTGCAGCGAATAGGTGTCGCGGCGTCCTGGCGACCATCGCTCGCACGCTTTGCAGCCCGAATTGGACGCATCGCCGACCGGTCTCGGGAAGGAGACAATAACGCTGGATAAGGCTTCCTCGCCAACGACGGGCGATTTAGAATTTATTTACGATTTGGCTCATAGGGCCGTAAACCATACGGTAATGTTCGCACATCAGCAGGAGAGGAGTTCCGCCCCGCCGAGCGGACAATTATCGCCAGCCGGGATACCGGGTTAATTTGCAACGCCCGATTGAATATGACCTGCGCCAGCCGAATAGAGTCAAAACGGGCTTGATCATGGTGAACCGCTGTGGCAAGCAAAAATAGAGCACCATCGCAAACGGGAGTGATTTATGCGTATTCGTGATTTGATTTTGGCCGGAACGATGCTGGTTGCGGCGGTTACGCCAGTGGCTGCCTCGGCTGCCGTTTCGTCCGCACCCGTGCGTGCGGCGCCTAAGATGGACAAGGAAAGCGACCTGCGAGGTGGCTCGGTCATTATCGCGATCCTTGCGGCTGCGGCGGTCATTGGAGGCATTATCATTGCCGCGCGCAGTCACAGGGGCCCCGTCAGCGCTTAAGATCGGGTTATCGCGTTAACATCGGGCCAGCGGCTTACGAGCCGCTGGCCTTTTTGTGCTACTGGTTATCGCTGAGGTGACAACGGTGGCGCTTCGTGTGGGCATTGCGCGCCCAAGGATCGCTCGGGCAAAAGTTTGATGCGCGTCGATGTGGCCTCGATAAATCTATGTCGCCCGGGGCCGATCGTCGAGGGCGCGCTGCTTACGTCGTTTCCGGGCATCAAGTCTGCCTCCGCATTTATTGCCAACATTGTCTTGATGTCCGCTGACCTGCTCCCCAGAGATCATGCCATTGGTAAGTTAGCTCGTCAGATGGAGACGAGCGATGCGGCGAAGCCGATTTGCGGAGGATCAGATCACAGGCGTGCTGCGCGAGCATGAGGCTGGCGTGAAGACGGCCGATCTGTGCCGCAAGCACGGGATCAGCGATGCGACCTTTTCCAACTGGAAGTCGAAGTACGGCGGGCTGACGGTGTCCGACGCGGCACGGTTGCGAGCGCTGGAAGACGAGAACCGGCGGCTAAAGAAGCTGCTGGCGGAGTCGATGCTGGACGTGTCGGCACTGAAGGATCTGCTGGGAAAAAACTGACCCGGTCTGCAGAGCGCTACGCTGCGGTGGAGAAGCTGATGGCCGATCACGGTTTTTCTGAGCGTCGCGCCTGCAGGCTGATCGGGGTCAACCGGTCGGCATGGCAATATGAGCCGCTTTGCGGGAAGGATGATGCTGTCCGCGAGCGGATGCGCGAGATCGCGAACGAGCGCCGCCGGTTCGGCTATCGGCGGCTGGCGATCCTGCTCAGGCGCGAGGGGAAAGGCATGAACCTGAAGAAGGTCTATCGGCTATATCTCGAGGAGCGTCTGACGGTGCGGAAACGCGGTGGCCGCAAGCGTGCGCTCGGGACACAGGCGCCGATGGCGCTCCTGCAGGAACCCAACCAGCGCTGGTCGCTGGACAACGCGCTCGGACACGTTGGCCTGCGGCCGGCGGTTCCGCATGCTCAACGTGATCGACGATTACAGCCGGGAATGTCTTGCCTGTATCGTCGATACCTCGCTGTCAGGTCGGCGGGTCGTTCGCGAGTTGAGTGCCATCGCCGAACGTCGCGGGCTGCCGTGCACAGTGGTCAGCGACAACGTCCTATGTCGGGAAGCAGCGGCGGGATTAGGCCAGCAGATCTCTATGCGCCGACGGGGATCGGCGCAGCATGCATTCTGAGCCAGATGGCTTCCACCGTCAACGGGATCGCTCTCTGCCATAGCAAACACAGGATCCACCGGTGCCGAAGCGACCGTGGTCCTCACCATCCTTAAAACGAGATACGCACCCAGGTGGAAGGCCCAAACATTATCTACAGGGTCGCTCGACGAGCGCCCTCACGGCACTTGCAGAGAGGGGTCCTTCCACCTGGCATCCGACCGTTCGAGAAACGGTCGGTACCCTGTCCCCGTCTTGATGACGGCGTGCGCCTGTCAACGGGCACCGAAGTTTCCGCGATTGTGGGCGTTTAAAATTCCCTGGATTGGCGGCGGGATTAGGACCGGTGATCAGGCGGCGTGGTGATCGAGCGGCTCCCTTGTCGGCGGCCGTCCGCGGCGTTTTGGCGGCGGCGGTGGATTGATCATGATATTGGTGCGCAGGTTTTCGGGGACGAGCGCTGCGTGCTCGCGCATGCGGTAGCTTGAGCCTTCGATCTGGACGACGACGGCGTGGTGGAGAAGTCTATCGAGGAGTGCTGTGGCGACGACGTGATCGCCGAAGACCTCGCCCCATTCGGCGAAGCCGCGGTTCGAGGTGAGGATCATCGCGCCCTTTTCGTATCGGGCGTTGACGAGCTGGAAGAACAGGTTGCCGCCACCCGGTGTCACCGGGAGATAGCCGATCTCGTCGACGACGAGCAGCGATGGCCGGCACAAGATGCGTAGCCGGTCACGCAAGGTGCCTTCACGTTCAGCCTTGGCGAGCTGGGCGATCAGGTCGGCCAGCGCGATGAAGTACACAAGCTTGGAAGCGCGCACCGCTTCGACCGCCAGCGCCGTTGCGAGATGGCTTTTGCCCGTGCCTGGGGGTCCGAGCAGATGCACGACTTCGGCGCGCGCAATAAAGTCGAGGCCGGCCAGCGCCATGATGCGGTTGCGATCGAGCGACGGCTGGAACGCAAAGTCGAAGCCGGCGAGAGTCTTGACGACCGGCAACCGGGCCATGCGCAGCGCGGCCTTGATCCGGCTGTTCTCGCGGAGCGACAGCTCCTCGAGGAGCAACTCGTCGATCGCCTCGATGCCGTCGATCTGACCCTGCTCAATGCGACGCAGGGTAGCATCGAGGATCTCGAGCGCCCGCGGCATCTTCAGGCCGACGAGGCTGTGGCGGATATTGTCGACCCGCGACAAGGGGCTGAACAGCGTCATGCCCGCGCTCCCGCCGCGAGCTGCGCCCCGATTGCCTGGTAGATGGCGAGGGGCCGCAGCGGGACATGCTCGCCGATCCGGCCGATGGTGATGGGATCGGCAACCCCGGTGCGATGCTTTGCGTGACTGCCGCCGGTACGATGGCTCTTGTCGATGCAATATTGCTTACGGCCTTCCAGAACCCGATGTTCGGCGACGATCGTCCCGAGATCGAGGATGCGGACGCACTCGGGCAGCTGCTGCACCTCGACCACCCGCCGCGTGCGGTCGGGCACGCTGTAGTAATTACCTCCGATCGCAACAAAGCCATCGTGGCTGACCCGGCGCTCGAGCTTGAGCACGGCATCGAAGCGGTGGTCGGGCAAATTCTGTAGCTCGGGCTGCTCGGCCGTAAACGCATCGGCGACGACGCGCTGCGTGGTGCCGTGGACACGGACATTGGCGACGGTCGCGAGCCAGTCGATCAACTGGGCATTGAGATCGTCGAGATTACAAAAGCTGCGCGCCAGGAAGAAGTCCTCGCGGATATAGCGGAACGGCCGTTCGACCTTGCCCTTGGTCTTGGCACGGTAAGCCCGGCACGCCCTGGGTTGGAACCGGTAGTGTCGCGCGAGCGCGAGCAGCGAACGATTGTAGATAATATGGCCAGCATCGTCCTCGCCTGTCACCGCGGTCTTCATGCGATCATAGAGGATCTCGATCGGCACGCCGCCGAGTGCGGCAAAGCCTGGATATGACAGCGCAGCAGCGTCTGGAGATCCTGGTGTAAGACATAGCGAGCAAAGATGAAGCGCGAGTGGCCGAGGACCAGGCTGAACAGCCAGACGATCCGGCTCGTCGCCGGTTCATCGGTAGAAGTGACCACGAAGCGGGCAAAGTCGACCTGCGCCTGGACGCCCGCTGCAGTCTCGAAGCGCACCTCATAGGGCTTGGGACCATTATCTGGACGGAGTGCGGCGAGGTGGCGTTTTACCGCAGTGTAGGCCCCGACATAGCCGAGCGCGCGGATCTCGCGCGTCATCCGCGCCGCGCTTAGCTCGGGAAAGCGCGCCACGCGCTCGCGGATAAAATCCAGATACGCCGTCAGCTTGCCGGGGCGCCCCACAGGACGGGGCCCGTAAACCGGCGCCTCGATGCCGCGCTCAATATATTTGCGCACGGTCTTCGGATCCCGTCCCATGCGCCTTGCAATATGCGTGATCGACAGCCCTTGGCGGTGCAACTCCAAAATCATCATCAGCTCTCCAAGTCGAACCATCGCCGCCTCCTCGTCCGGCACGGACATGGCGACGATGGAGGCCTGGTTCATTCCGCCGGGGCGCGCCCCGGCGGAATGAACCAACGGACAAGCCAATCAGGAAATATTCAAAGCCCACTTTTGAGGAGAATTGCACGCCCAATGACAGCGCCACGCGCGCCATCTTGGCGGTGAGCGCCGTCATCGCCTTGCGGCGACGATCGGCATCGTCCGCGTGCCCGGCAGTATACCGTCCGAGCTTGTCGCGGAAGCTGTTGTCGCGCTGACGCGCGGCGACCTGGGCGGCCATCCAGAAGGTCCGGCGCAATCGCGCATTGCCGTACTTGGATAGCTTCGTGCGACCGCGGAACGTGCCGGACTGGCAGGTTGCGAGATCGAGGCCGCAGAACTTGAGGAACTGGCGGTGATGGTTGAAGCGGCGAAGGTCGCCTGCCTCAGCCAGGATCGTCAGTGCGTTGATCGGTCCGATGCCGGGGATATTGCGCAGCAGCTGGTAATCGACATGCTCGGCGAGCCTGGCATGGGCCAGTCGCTCGATCTCATCGCGCTGCTGGATAAGGCTGCGGCCCTGCGCGATGACCATGCGGAACATGGTGATTGCGGCTGATGTCTCCGGCACGGGCAGTGCGACCGAGGCGCACGCCGTCTCGTAAATGTCGTTGATCAGCCGGGCCTTGGAGACCTTGCGGCCGATGAGCGGCCACGCTGCGGTCGAGAACGCCTCACGGTCCAGCACCGTGATGCTGGCCGGCGTCGGGAACCGCGCGAGGAGCGCCAGGAACCAGTCGGACCGGCTGTTGCCAGCGAAGTGGGCAATCTCGGGAAAGTACAGCGGCAGATAGTGGGTCAGAATGCGGTGCCAGGTCTGGGTCTTCATCCTGGATATCGTCTCGTGGGTCTTCGACAGCTCCTGGAGATCGTTGATGCCGGCGGCGAGCGGGTCGACATAGCGTTGCGTGGCGCCGATCCGCAGCATGTGCAGGATGACCTGCGCGTCCTTGGGATCGTTCTTGTCCCAGCCATTATGCAACGCTTCCCTCGTGCGGGCGAGGGCCACCGACGAGATGAGCCGCAGCTCGAACCCGGCAGTAAGCAGCCGGTGCGCGAGTGTTCTGTGGTAGTTGCCGGTCGCCTCTGTCGATGGCGGCGTAAAATGCCCCAGTTATGACATTTGAATATTCCCCACTTCTTTTGATCTGAAGCTGTCCGGGGCGCGCCCCGGACAGCTTCAGATTTGGCAAAATCGGGCATGTGTCTCCGGCGAGGAGCGGTGCCGCCATGAAGAAGCTTGGAGATTTGATGATGATACTGGATTTGCACCGCCAGGGGATGAAGGTGGCGACGATCGCGCGCCAGGTCGGGATCGATCGTAAGACCGTGCGCAAATATATAGCGAGCGGTCTGGAGCCGCCGGTCTATGGCCCGCGCGCACCGCGCGAACGCGTGACCGACAAGCACTGCGAATATCTGAAGGCGCGCCTGGCGGATTATCCGGGACTGACTGCGAGCCGTCTGGCGCGCGAGATCGCCGAGCGGGGCTATACCGGCAGTTATAGCGTGGTGCGCGACCTGGTGCGGACGTTGCGGCCGGCAGGTGGCGGGCGCCGCTATGCGGTGCGCTTCGAGACACCGCCGGGTCAGCAGGCGCAGGTCGACTTTGCCCAGTTCCGGGTGCGCTTTACCAGTCAGCCGGACGGGGTGCAGATCGTCTGGCTGTTCTCGATGGTGCTGGGCTTCTCGCGGTTGATCTGGGCGCGTTTTGCGCAGCGCCAGACGATGCAAACGGTGCTCGCCTGTCACCGGGCGGCGTTCGAGGCGATGGGCGGCGTGCCGCGCGAGATCCTATATGATCGCATGAAGACCGCGGTCATCGGCGAGGATGACGATGGCCGTGTCGTCTATAATCGGACGCTGGGCGCCTTTGCCCATCACTATGGCTTTTTACCCAAGGCGTGCCGGCCCTATCGGCCTGAGACGAAGGGCAAGGTTGAGCGGCCGTTCCGCTATATCCGCGAGGACTTCTTCCTCGGCAGCACGTTCAGTGACCTCGACGATCTGAACCGGCAGCATGACCATTGGCTGGCACGCGTTGCCAACCCGCGTCTCCATGCCACGACCGGCCGCATCGTCAACGAGGCGTTCGGCGAGGAGAAGCCGGCGCTGCAGTCGTTGCCGCTGATCCCGTTTGGCGCGGTGCTGAAGCTTGAACGGCGGATCAGTCACGAAGGCATGGTGAGCGTTGGCGGCAATTATTACTCGGTGCCCGATGCGACGCGCCGGCGTGTCGTCGAGGTCCATAGCCTCGCTGAGGAGATCCACATCTTCGAAGAGAACCGGCTTATCGCGCGGCACCCGTTGCTGGAAGGGCGTCGCCAACGATCGCTGATCGACGGGCACCGGCGCTCCTATCGCCATCGTGACGAGCTCGCGATCCCCCACGGCTTTACAGGTGATCTTGTGACGCGTCGGCCGCTCGACTTTTACGAAGCGGTCGGACGGCGGCTGTCGGTATCGGGAGGGGTGCTGTGAACACGATCCTTCCTGACCCGTCGGCATCGCTGCTCGACCGCATCAAGACGAGCATGGTTGGTCTGAAAATGCCGCGTTCCCTGGAAGTGATCGATGCGTGCGTCGCCCAGCTCGATCGCGGCGAACTGAGCCCGCTCGAGGCCATCGAGCTTCTCTTCCTCGAAGAACTCAGCTTCCGCGAGAGCCGGCGCATCAAAACAGCGCTGCGCATGGGCCGGCTGGCGACGGTCAAGACGCTCGCCGGTTATGACTTCTCGTTCCAGCCCTCGCTCGACAAGGCCAGGATCATGGCGCTGGCCGAGCTCAACTTCATCGACCGTACCGAGGTCGTCCATCTTCTGGGGCCGCCCGGCACCGGCAAGAGCCACCTGGCGAGCGCGCTCGGCGTCGAAGCAGTCAAGGCCGGCAAGAGTGTCTCGTTCATCACGTTGGCCGATCTCATCGGATCGCTTGCCAAAGCAGAGCGCGAGGGCAACTTACGCGAGAGAATCCGCTTCTACTGCCGCCCCTCGCTGCTGATCATCGACGAGATCGGCTATCTCCCGGTGATCCCCGGCGGCGGCAACCTGTTCTTCCAGCTCGTCAATGCGCGCTACGAAAAAGCAGCCATGATCCTCACCTCCAATCGTGGCTTTGCCGAATGGGGCGAAATCTTCGGCAGTCCCGTCGTAGCGACCGCGCTGCTCGACCGGCTCCTCCATCACGCCATCGTCATCCAGATCGACGGCTCAAGCTACCGGCTGCGACGCCACGCCGACCTGTTGCCCGAGCACATCCGCTCCAACGCCATCATCACCCCGCCACCACCCGTCGAACACAAAAGACGCGGCAGGCCGCCTAAAAATGGAGGCGCCAATCACCACGGCGACTGAAACGCGCAATCCGCAAAAGTGGGGAATTTTACTTTGCCACTTCTGGGGATTTTTACAGTGTCATTGACAATTGCCACGACGCTTGGGATATTCTTCTCGGCCATGCTCGGTGCGGGGTTGATGGCGCTGGGATTCCTGAGCGCCAACAGCGGCCACGACGATCGCGCCACGACCCATGTGCATCACGACGAACAGCGGCACCTGACAAAGAAGGGCTCAGATCGGCATCCGGTAGCCGAAGAACTCGTGGTCCTCGTTGTAGCCGCCCTCGCCGGCCCCGAGATCGGCGAAGTCGGCGACGAACTCGATCGCCGCGATCCACTTGACCATCTTGAAGCCGAGCTCGTTCTCGCACCGTAGCCGAAGCGGTGCGCCGTGGAGCACGCTGACCGGCGCCCCGTTCATCTCGTAGGCGAGGATCGTCAGGTCGTGGCCCATGTTGTGAAGCTTGTGGACGTCGTAATAGCGTCCGCCGTCGCCGCCATCGGCGAGTGAATAGAAGACAGCGTAGCGCGCCTCAGGCATCGGCTTCACCAGGTCCATGATGTCGCGCATCGGAACGCCGCCCCATTTGGCAACGCCGGTCCAGCCCTGGATGCAGAAATGCTCAGTGATCTGCTCCTGCTTCGGCATCGCCTTGAGGTCGGCCATCGAGAAGGTCTGCGGTGCCTCGACGAGACCGCTGATCCGAAGCCGGTAGTCTGCGAAATCGCCGGTCACCAACGCGTCGTATTCGGCCGAGTTGGGCATCGACCCGTTGGGCCAGAAATGCGGGGAAATCTGCGCCTCGGTATACTGCGCTCTCGGATCCCACCATTCGATCAGCCCCTTCAGCCAGCCGATCATGAACTTGCCGGTATGCTGCACCAGCCGCGCATGGCGCAGCGTGAACGGCGAAACGCGCCACCAGGCGAGCCCCGTGATCGTCATCGCCATAACGAAGGGCAGGAACCCGGCCCAGGAAGCGTCTTCGACGCCGGCGAACATGTGATTGGTGTTCTGGCGCAAGCCCGTGACGAACACCATGACGCCGTGGGCGATGATGTAAAACACGAACCAGCAGAACGAGATGAAATGGATCGAGCGCGCCAATTGGCGGTTGAGGATCTTCTCGTTCCAGCCGAGCTTGTTCGAAATCGCTGGGCTCTGAAGAAGGCCGGTAGCGATCGAAACGGGAGCCGCCACGAACACGGTGATGAAGTAGGTGATCTGCTGCAACCCATTGAAGCGAGTCCAGCCCTCATCCACCGGAAAGTTCAGGGATGCATACTGGATCGCGGTCGACAGCGCGCTGGGGAACACGTCCCAGGTGAGCGGCACCAGCCGCCGCCATTGTCCGGTCGAGAATAGCAGCACGTAGAAGACTGCGCCGTTCAGCGTCCACAACAGGTTGATCGCGAAGTGCCACCAGCGGGCGAGGCCGATCGTGTGGCGCAGCCCCGGGAGGCCGAGCCAGGTTGGCAGCGTCACCGCATCGTCCTTGGCGGTCCAGACG
>JACDGO010000518.1 GCA_013821585.1 Sphingomonadaceae bacterium | reverse complement strand
GCCATCGACTGCCCGGGGCGCCAGCGCGAGCTCGAAAAGCCTGATCACTAACGACCGACATACGCCAAAGCTAATTGACATTCACCATCATATCACCCCTCCCGCCTATGCCGCCGCAATGCGTGAGCACGGTTTCGGGTCCAATATTATATTTAAGCCTTTGCTCGAATGGACGCTCAATGAATCGCTCGAGGAACTCGAGCCCGGGAGGGGCACGACTGCAATAACATCTCTGTCGGGGCCGGGAGTATGGTTTGGCGATGCGCCCGCGGCTCGCAGGATCGCTCGGTCCTGCAACGAATATGCGGCCAGGCTCGCCGTTGATTATCCTGGTCGCTTCGGCTGCTTTGCAACCCTGCCACTACCTGATGTCGAGGGGAGCCTCAGTGAGATCGCATATGCGCTCGATATCCTCAAGGTCGAAGGCATCGGTCTGAAGACAAGCTACGACGACAAATGGCTTGGCCATCCGGCCTTCGATCCAATAATGGAGGAACTCAATCATCGAAAGGCGATTGTCTACACCCACCCCACATTGGCGGATTGCTGCAAGACCATCCTGCCGGCCTTGCCGCCATCGTTGATTGAGTACGGCGCGGACACCACTCGCGCAATCGCCAATTTACTGGTCACAAAGACGGTGATACGCTTTCCCAATATTCGCTTCATCTTCTCTCACGGGGGCGGAACGATGCCTTATCTTGCACAGCGGTTCATCAATAGCTTGGACGCTCAGCTACCGAATGGAGTGATACCTGAGCTTAGGCGCTTCTACTACGATACGGCGCAGGCATTTCACCCCGCAACGATAGCGGCCTTGACGAAGCTGATTCCCATATCGCAAATCCTGTTCGGCACAGACTTCCCCTATCGGACGGCACGCACGACTTGGGAGGCATTGCTCAACGACGGTCTCAAGGCCGAGGATCTCCATCTTATTGCTAATGGCAATGCAAGGCGCCTCCTCGGGTAATTCGATCAGGTTTCGAACATAACGAGATAACCCGCCGACCGGTGGAGAGCATCGGGCTCGGCCCGGCACTGTCTGATGGGGTGGACGCCCCCCGACGGCATTGATGTGCCAAGGTAGGTGAGAGGTGGCTCTGGAAATTTGAACAGCGGGGATAAGTGGATTGCCGATCTGACAGCGGCCATGTTGGCCGCACGAAGGAGGCAAGATGAGCAAGCGACCCCGCCGGAATCACAGCCCGGCGTTCAAGGCGAAGGTGGCGCTGGCTGCCGTGAAGGGCGAGCGGACGCTGGCCGAGTTGGCGCAGCAGTATGACGTGCATCCGAACCTCATCAACCAGTGGCGTGCGCGCCTGCTGGAGGGCGCGGCGGACGTATTCGGACAGGAGCCGACCGCGAGCGAGCCGGCGATCGACGTGACGGTGCTGCACGCCAAGATCGGCGAACTGACACTAGCGAACGATTTTTTGGCCGGTGCGCTCGGGAAGGCCGGTCTGTTGCCGAGCGCAAAGCGATGATCGACTGCAACCATGCGCTGCCACTGACCCGTCAGGCACAGCAGCTCAAGATCAGCCGCGGCAGCATCTACTATCTGCCGCGGCCGATATCGGAGGCCGATCTGGCGATCATGCGGCGGATCGACGAGCTACATCTGCTCTACCCGTTCGCGGGCAGCCGGATGCTGCGCGATCTGCTCCGGCAGGACCGCGTGCAAGTCGGGCGACGGCATGTCGCGACGCTGATAAAGCGGATGGGACTGGAGGCGATATACCGGCGGCCGAATACCTCGAAGCCCGCGCCGGGGCACAAGATCTATCCGTATCTGCTGCGCAAGCTGGCGGTGACGCGGCCGAACCAGGTGTGGGCGACGGACATCACGTACATCCCGATGGCGCGCGGCTTTGTCTATCTGGTCGCGATCGTCGACTGGTTCACCCGGCGTGTGCTGGCTTGGAAGGTCTCGATCTCGCTCGACACCGCATTCTGCATCGAGGCGCTGGAGGAAGCGCTGGCACGCTACGGTAAACCCACGATCTTCAACACGATCAGGGTTCGCAATTTACCAGTACCGCCTTCACCGCCGTCCTCCACCGCGAGCAGATCGCCATCAGCATGGACGGCAAGGGCTGCTGGCGCGACAACGTGTTCGTTGAGCGCCTCTGGCGCTC
>JACDGO010000517.1 GCA_013821585.1 Sphingomonadaceae bacterium | reverse complement strand
CGACGATGGCGGCGCTGAAAGGCGGGAGGACGGTCGCGCTCGCCAACAAGGAAGCGCTGGTCTCCGCGGGCGCGCTGATGACCGAAGCCGCGCGCGCATCCGGCGCAACCCTGCTTCCGGTCGACTCCGAACATAACGCGATCTTTCAATGTCTTGCGGCGAACTCCATAGATCAAGTCCGCAGAATCGTGCTGACCGCGAGCGGCGGCCCTTTTCGCGAATGGCCGCTCGAACGCATGGCGGACGTGACGCCCGAGGTCGCGGTCAAGCATCCCAACTGGTCGATGGGTGCGAAAATCTCGGTCGATTCGGCGACGCTGATGAACAAGGGCCTCGAATTGATCGAGGCGCATTATCTGTTCGCGGTGGAAAGCGCGCGGCTCGCGATCCTCGTCCATCCACAGTCGATCGTCCATTCGATGGTCGACTATGTCGACGGATCGACGCTCGCGCAGCTCGGCGCGCCCGACATGCGCGTGCCGATCGCCTCGACGCTTGCATGGCCGGAACGGATGGCGACACGCGCGGCGCCGCTCGATCTCGTGACGGCGGGAAGGCTCGATTTCGCCGAACCCGACCTCGAACAATTTCCCGCGCTCGGCCTCGCGCGCGCGGCGCTGGAAGCGGGCGGCGCACGCCCGGCCGTGCTCAACGCGGCGAACGAGGCGGCAGTCGCCGCGTTTCTCGAACGCCGTATCGGTTTCCTCGACATCGCGCGCGTTGTCGAAGCAGTGCTCGACGGCTATGATCCGGCCGCCCCGCGATCGATCGAGGATGTGCTGGACGTCGACGGGCAAGCGCGGCGCAAGGCCGCGGAACTCATGGAAGGCGTCGCCGCTTGATCGAAACTCCCAATGCCTTTTGGGCGGTGGTGTTCTTCGCGCTGGCGATCTCGCCGCTCGTGTTCATCCACGAGCTCGGCCATTATCTCGCGGGCCGCGTCTTCGGTGTGAAGGCCGATGTGTTCTCGATTGGCTTCGGCCGCGCAGTCGCCGGGTGGCATGACAAGCGCGGCACGCGCTGGCAGATTGGTTGGCTGCCGATGGGCGGCTATGTGCGCTTCGCCGGCGACATGAACGCGGCGAGCGCGCCGGACCCGGATTGGCTGAGCCTGCCCGCCGACGAGCGCAATCGCACCTTTCAAGCCAAGCCAGTGTGGCAGCGCGCGCTGATCGTCCTCGCGGGGCCGCTGACCAACTTCGCGTTCGCGATCCTCGCGATCATCGCTGTGTTCGCGGTGGTCGGCGAGCAGCGCACGCCGCCGGTCGTCGGCGCGGTCGCGCGAGGATCGGCGGC
Source organism: Sphingomonadaceae bacterium (assembly GCA_013821585.1). Lineage (GTDB taxonomy): Bacteria > Pseudomonadota > Alphaproteobacteria > Sphingomonadales > Sphingomonadaceae > Sphingomonas_O. The sequence continues at coordinate 852 of JACDGO010000517.1, read as the reverse complement.
CGAGCGCGCAGGACTGCGCGCCGGCGACCGCATCGCGGCGATCGACGGGGATTCGATCCGCCGGTTCGAGGATATCGCGCTGTTCGTCCAGACGCGCTCGGGCGAGCGGCTGACCCTGTCGGTCGAGCGTGGCGGGCGGCCGCTACGGATCGAGGCGATGCCCGACCTCGAAATCCTGCGCGACCGCTTCGGCGGCGAGGAGCACATCGGCCGGATGGGAATTTCGTCGGGCCGCCCGATCCTCGTCAAGCTCGGCGCGACCGAGCTGCCCGGCGCGGCAATGCGCTTCACCGCGAGTTCCGTTGGGACGATGGCCGATTTGCTCAAGCGCGTCTCGCTTGGGCAGCAGTCGATCAAGCTGCTCGGTGGGCCGGTCAAGATGGCGACGATGTCCGCGGAAGTCGCGACATTGAAGCCGATCGCCTTTCTGTTCTTCATGGCGATGATTTCGATTAATCTGGGATTCATCAACCTGTTGCCAATCCCGATGCTCGACGGCGGCCATCTCGCCCTCTACGCGATCGAGGCGGCGCGCAGACGCCCGGTCGACGCGCGGGCGCAGGAATGGGCGTTCCGCTCGGGACTGGTCGCGCTGCTCGCGTTCATGGCCGTGGTGACGGTCAACGATCTGGCCGGGTTGGGATTGTGGAACCGGCTGGCCGGGTTGATTGGCTAGGCCGCATGGGGCAGGGCGCAGCGCACATCAGTGCAGTATATTTTTTTAGGGCGGGAACCGCGTGACAGCGAACAGACGAGTGTTTTCGGCCCCCGCGCGCGTTTCGGCGCTGATGATCGGCACGATCCTCGGCGGGCTGCCCGCCGCCGCGCTCGCCCAAGCGCCGCGGCCGGCTC
>JACDGO010000043.1 GCA_013821585.1 Sphingomonadaceae bacterium | reverse complement strand
GTTCGGCGTGATCCTCACGGTACCCGTTGCGCAGCGTGCGTTCCAGGTCGGGCTCGCCCCAGTCGGCAACTGGGCATCGAACCGGGCCGCCGGACCCGGCTATTCGGGGTTGGCCGGCCAGTTCGGGCTGGGCGCGCTGCTGGGGGCGGTATGGAGCCCTTGCGTCGGCCCGACATTGGGCGCCGCGACGCTGCTCGCGAGTCAGGGCGAACATCTCGGCGCGGTTGCGTTCGTCATGGCGGCATTCGGCATCGGCGCGGCGCTCCCGCTGCTGCTGATCGGGACGGCAGGGCGCGCGACGATGACGCGCGTTCGCGGCAGGCTGGGCGAAGCGGGGCGTGTGGGCAAATGGTTGCTGGGCGGCGGCATGATGCTCGCCGGCCTGCTCGTGCCGACCGGATTCGACAAGAGCGCGGAGATCTGGGCGGTGCAGCACAGTCCGGAATGGCTGAGCGAAGTCGCGACCCGCTTCTGACGCGCCGCGATCAGCCATGATGCGGTGCGACAAGCCAGCGGATCGCCAGACTCACCATGCCGGCCGTCGCGACGCTCGCGGTCCAGATCAGCACCAGCCAGCCGATCCGTTCAAGCGCCGTGCGCATGATAGCCGTCCTGGCCGACCTTGCCGCGGAACACCCAATAGGCCCAGCCGGTGTAGCCCAAGATCGCGGGGATGAGGAAAGCGACGCCGATCAGCATGAAGACCTGGCTGTCATGCGGGCTCGCCGCCTGCCAGATCGAAATGCGTCCCGGCACGACGTCGGGCCAGATCGAGACTCCGAGCCCCGCGAGCGCGGACATGAAGATCGCGAGCGCCCACAGGAACGGCGCATGGTCCTTGCCCTTGGCTATTCCCCGCCACAGCATCGCCGCCGCGCCCGCGACGAGCAGCGGCATCGGCAGCGTCACGAGCAGACCCGGCCACACGAACCAGCGCTGATAATATTTGCCCTCGAGGAACGGCGTGTAGAAGCTGACCGCGCCGATCGCCGCGAGAAACGCGGGCGTGAGCCGGCGCGCGAAGCGGCGCGCGTCCTCGTGCAGCGCGCCTTCGATCCGCCAGATCAGCCAGCAGCTCCCGAGCAGCGCATAGCCGATCATCAAGCTGACGCCGGTCAGCACGGAGAAGGGCGTCAGCCAGTCCCACCAGCCGCCGGCATAGGCGCGGCCCCGGACCGCGATCCCCTGAAGCAGCGCGCCGAGCGTGACTCCTTGGGCGAAAGTGGCGACCGCCGAGCCCGCGCAGAAGGCGGCGTCCCAGCCGCGCCGGTGGCGCGGGTCGCGCCAGCGGAACTCGAACGCCACGCCCCTGAACACCAGGCCGAGCAGCATCGCGATCAGCGGCGCGTAGAGCGCGGGAAGCACGACGGCATAGGCGAGCGGAAACGCCGCCATCAGCCCGCCGCCGCCGAGCACCAGCCAGGTCTCGTTGCCGTCCCACACCGGCGCGATCGCGTTCATCGCCGCGTCGCGCTCGGCGCCGACGCGGATCAGCGGGAACAGCATGCCGATGCCGAGGTCGAACCCGTCCATCACGACATACATCGCAACCGCGAAGGCGATGATCCCGGCCCAGACGATCGTCAGGTCAACGGTCATTTTGAAAAGCCAATACCGAATCAGATACCGCTTGGCTGAGCTTGTCGAAGCCCTGTCCTTCTTCGCCGAAAGGAAAGCAGGGCAGCCCTTCCACAAGCTCAAGGAAGCGGATTTTCTTCATCAGCGTCCCTCCCCGGCCGGCGTGATTCCCGTCGTCCGGATCGGCGCGAGCGTGTCGTCGCTCTCCCCAACCGCCGGCGGCTTGCCCATCAATTTCAGGATGTAGAGCGTTCCCGCCGCGAAAACGCCGAAATAGACGATCACGAACGCGGCGAGCGATCCCGCGACGCCGGGTGTGCCGATCGCCGACACCGCGTCGCGTGTGCGCAGCAGGCCGGTGATCACCCAGGGCTGGCGGCCGGCCTCGGTCGTCACCCAGCCCGCGATCACCGCGACGAAGCCCGCCGGCCCCATCGCCAGCGCCGCCCGGTGCAACCAGCGCCATTCGAACAGCCGCCCACGCATCCGCGCGAGCAGGCTCCACAGGCCGAGGCCGAACATCGCAAAGCCCAACCCGACCATGGTCCGGAACGACCAGAACACGATCGCGACCGGCGGCTGGTCGGCGCGCGGCACCGTGTCGAGCCCGGCGAGCGAGGCGTTCGGATCATGCTTCAGGATGAACGACGAAAGCCTTGGAATCTCTAAAGCATAGCGGACGGTTTGCGTATCCTGATCGGGCAATCCGAACAGGATCAATGGCGCCCCGTTCGGATGCGACCGAAAATGCCCTTCCATCGCCATGACCTTGGCGGGCTGATATTCGAGCGTGTTCTGGCCGTGCTGGTCGCCCGCGAAAATCTGCACCGGCGCGACGAGCGCGGCCATCCACATCGCCATCGAGAACATCGTGCGGACCCGGGGCGTTTCCACGCCGCGAAGCAGGTGCCACGCACCTGTCCCGCCGACCGCGAGCGCCGTCGTCAGATAAGCGGCGATTACCGTGTGGACGAGGCGATAGGGAAAGCTCGGATTGAAGATCACGGCGGCGAAGCCGTCCTTCGCCACGAACTGCCCGGCGGCGTTGACCGCCCAGCCGGTCGGCGTCTGCATCCACGAATTGACGCTGACGATCCAGAACGCCGAAATGAACGTGCCGAGCGCGACCATGCAGGTCGCGCCGAAGTGCAGCCCCTTGCCGACCTTCTTCATCCCGAACAGCATCACGCCGAGGAAGCCCGCTTCGAGAAAGAAGGCGGTCAGAACCTCATAGGCCATCAGTGGCCCGACGATCGGTCCCGCGCGGTCGGAAAACACCGACCAGTTGGTGCCGAACTGATAGGACATGACGATGCCCGAGACGACGCCCATCGCGAACGCGATCGCGAAGATCTTGAGCCAGTAGCGGAACAGGTCGAGATATTTGGCATCGCCCTTCCACAGCCACAGCCCCTCGAGCACCGCGAGATAGCTCGCGAGCCCGATCGAGAAGGCGGGGAAGATGAAGTGGAACGAAACCGTGAATGCGAACTGCGCACGAGCGAGGATTAGCGCGGTTTCGGCGGGGGTCATTGATTTACGGCGATAGCATGGCTTTCTGCGCAGAGGAAAAGCCGAGCGCTTGGAATCGCAGTCAAGCTAGGGGCTTAGCTAAGGCCGCTGACGCGTTGCCTTGCGCGTTCATGCCGCCTTCTCCAAATGCCGCCGCCCCAGCAGCTCGGCGATCTGCACCGCGTTGAGCGCGGCGCCCTTCCTCAGATTGTCGCTGACGCACCAGAGCGAGATGCCGCTGTCGACGGTGGGATCTTCGCGCACGCGGCTGATGAAGGTCGCATAGTCGCCGACGCATTCGACGGGCGTGACGTATCCGCCGTCCTCGCGCTTGTCGATCAGCATGACCCCGGGCGATTCGCGCAGGATCGACTGGGCCTTCTTCGCCGATATCTCGCGCTCGAACTCGATGTTGACCGCTTCGCTGTGCCCGACGAACACGGGCACGCGCACGCATGTCGCGGTCAGCTTTATCTTCGCGTCGAGGATTTTCTTGGTCTCGACCACGATTTTCCATTCCTCGACGGTCGATCCGTCGTCGAGGAAATCGCCGATGTGCGGGATTACGTTGAACGCGATCTGCTTGGTGAACTTTTTCGCATCCGTGCCGTCGCCGACGAAGATATTGCGCGACTGCTCGAACAGCTCGTCCATCCCTTCCTTGCCGGCGCCCGAAACCGACTGATAGGTCGAGACGACGACGCGCTTCACCGTCGCATAGTCGTGTAGCGGCTTCAGCGCGACGACGAGCTGCGCGGTAGAGCAATTCGGATTGGCGATGATGTTCTTGGCCCGATAACCCTCGATCGCCTCCGGATTCACCTCGGGCACGATCAGCGGCACGTCGGGGTCCATCCGGTAGAGCGACGAATTGTCGATCACCGTGCAGCCTGCGGCGGCAAAGCGCGGCGCGTGGACTTTCGTCGCCGCCGATCCAATAGCAAACAAAGCAATATCCCAACCCTTCGGGTCGAAATTCTCGATGTTCTGGACCTTGAGCATCCGCCCGCTCTCGCCGAACTCGATCTCGTCGCCCTGGCTGCGCGACGAGGCGAGCGCCACGATGTCGTCGAGCGGAAATTGCCGCTCGGCGAGGATGTTCAGCATCTCGCGCCCGACATTGCCGGTCGCCCCGGCGATAGCCACCCGGTAACCCATCGTCGCAATCCTTTCGAAGACGCGCCGCCTAACGCGCGGGCGCGATTTTGTCCACGGGGAGCGCGTCGAACGCGACCGTCAGGCGCGGGCTCGCGCTCTCGAACGGCAATGTGCAGTGCCAAAGATAGGAGGGAAAGAGCACGAGCCTTCCCTTCTTCGGCGCGACGATGCGGCGCGGCGGCAGATTGAGCTTCAGCGCGGCGTCGGGGACGCCGAATGCCAGCGCCCCCGCATCGCTGTCGCCGCGCGCGACTTCGAGCGGGAGGTTGACGTAGAACGCCGAGCTCAACCAGCCTTGGGCGTGAATATGGCTGATGTGGAACCCCGCGCTCGCGAGGCGCACCGACCACGAGCCCGCAAAGTCGATCGCGCCGGTATTGCGGCCGAGGAACGGATGCGCGGGATCGCGCGGGAGCGCGGCCAACATCGACGCGACGCCGTCCTGGAGCGCGTCGGCGAGCGCACGCACTTCGGGAATGCGTCGATCGAACAAATTGCCTCGCGTTTGCGTGCCGCCGCGCAGCGACTGATCGGCCGGATGCGCGGTGGTGAGGTGGAGCGCCTCGAGCGTCGCGGCGAGGCCGGGCGGTTGTGCGATGTCGATTATCGTCGCCAACCGCTCATAGTCGGCGAGCCAATGCTCGCGCGCGTCGCCGAGCAACCGCCAGATTACCGTCAGCAGCGCCCATGCGGATTGGTCGAGCGGAATGAGTTTCGTCGCTGCCAGCGCGTGCGCTTCCGCTCCCGCCGCGTCGCCGAGGCGGATCAGGACATGCGCAAGCGTGGTCCGCGCGGGCGCGTAAGCGGGATCGGCGGTGACGGCGGCGACGAGGATGTCGCGCGCTCGCGCGTCTTCGTCCGTCTTCGTCAGTGCTTGAGCTATATAGACCGCGATCATCGCATCGCGGCCGAACCGCCGCTCGGCCGCGTCCGCCCAGGCGAGCAGCTGGCTGCTGTCGCCCAGGTCTTTCGCCGCCTGGAGCGCGGACACCCAGAGCATGCCGATCTCCGGCGCCTTGGCCAGCGCTGCGCGATAGGCGTCGAGCGCCTCGCTGGCGCGCCCGATCTGGGGCAGCAACCGCGCGACCGTCGCATGGGCGTCGATCATGCCGGGATGCGCGCTGAGAAGTGCGCGGTACGCCGCGACGGCTTCGTCGTAACGGCCGAGATCCGCGAGCAGGTGCGCGCGCATCGTCGCCGTCTCCGGCGCGCGCAGCCCGCCGGCAATCGCGCGTTCCATCTCGGCCAGAGCTTCCTGGGAACGGTCGAGGCGACGCAGTTCGACGCCGAGATTGTGCCTCGCGATCAAATCATCGGGATTCACGGAGAGCTTGCGCCGCAGCTCGGCGGCGACGCGCTCCGAACCGGGTGCGTCAGCCGCCAACGCGCGTGTTGCGGTCGAGAAAATCGAGGATCGTCCGCCACAGATGGACGCTGATCCCCGGACCCGCGACCCGGTGTGTCTGCCCTGGATAGACCATCATCTCGAACGGCGCCGCCGCGCCTTGCAGCTTCGCCATCAGCGCGGTCGAGTTATCGAACACGACATTGTCATCGGCCATGCCATGAACGAGCAGCAGCGGATCGGTGATCGTCTCGGCGGTCGTCAACGCGTCCGCTTTCGTATAGGCGGCGGCGCCGGTTCGCGGGTCGCCCATGTAACGCTCGGTATAATGCGTATCGTAGAGCTCCCATCTCGTCACCGGCGCGCCCGCGACGCCCGCCGCGAACACATGCGGAGCGGCTTCGAGCAGCTTGAGCGTCATATAGCCACCGTAGGACCAACCGTAGACCACGATCCGCTTGGGATCGACGAACGGCTGCGCCTTGAGCCAGGCGACTCCCGCAAGCTGGTCGGCGACCTCGACGCCGCCCATCGCGCGGTGGATCGGATCCTCGAACGCCTTGCCACGATCATAGGTGCCGCGACCGTCGACCGAGAATATGATCCACCCCGACTGGACGAGATATTGCTGAAGCGCGCCGCCCCAGGCGTCGGTTACCTGCCGTCCGGCATGCGGTCCGCCATAGACCTGAATAAAAACCGGCGCGCGCTGCCCCTTGGCGAGCGTCGGCATCAACAGCTTGTAGTGCAGCAATGTGCCGTCGGCGGCCTTCAGCGTGCCGAAAACCGGCGCGACATGAGCGGCGATGAAAGGCGCGTAAGGATGCGCGCCTGCGACGCGATTTTCCTCGACCCACGACAGCCGGTTGCCGCCCGCGTCGGCAAGATAGACCTGGTCGGGCTGGACGGGATTCGAGCGCGTGATGACCATGCGCGTGGCGCCGGTGTTCATCACCGCTCCGTTCCACCAGCCGCGCTCGGCGAGCGCCGTCACTGGCCCGCCCATGAGCGGAACGGAATAAATTCCCTGATCGAGCGGCGTTTCGCGGTTGGCCGTGAAGAAGATGAACCCGCGCCCCTCGTCGACGCCGACGACGTCACGCACCGTCCACGCGCCGCTTGTAAGCTGGGTCCACGCGCCCGCGCGCCAGCGATAGAGATGGCTGAACCCGTCGCGCTCGGACGACCAGAGCAGGCTGTCGTCCTTCAATGCGCGGAAATTATCGTGAAGGTTGATCCAAGTCGGCGAGCGCTCGGTGAATACAACCGACGATGCCCCCGTCGCCGGATCGACGCGGAGGAGATCGAGCGTCTTTTGGTCACGGCTCTCGCGCTGAACATAGAGGGTCTTGCCGTCAGGCGCCCATTCGACGCGCGCAAGGTAGATGTCGGCGTTCGCGCCGAGGTCGACCTTGACGCGGCCCGAGCCATCGGCGCGCATCACGTAAAGATCGATCGCCGCGTTGGCGGCGCCCGCGCGCGGATAGCGCTGGTTGAAGATTTTGGTCCCGTCCGCGCCGATCGCCGCGCGCGTGATAACCGCGACGCCGCTCTCGTCGACGCGAGCAACCGCGATACTATGGTCGTCTGGCGACCACCACGCACCCTTGCCGCGGCCCATTTCCTCCTGCGCGACGAACTCGGCCAAGCCCCAGCTCAACGTTCCGCCGCCGTCGCCGGTCAGCTGCCGTTCCTTGCCCGTCGCAAGATCGATCGCGAACAGATTCTGGTCGCGCACAAACGAGACGAAGCCGCCCCTGGGGCTGACCGCCGCATCGAGTTCGCCTTGCGGCGTCTCGGTCAGCCGCCGGACATTGCCGTCGAGGTCGGCCAGATAGATGTCGCCGTCGACCGGGACGAGCAAATGCTTGCCGTCGGGCGCCCAGTCATAAGCGACGATTCCGCGCGTGCCGCCGATGCGCTGTCGCTCACGCTGCATCTTTTCGGCTTCGGACAACGCGCCGCCGCCGAAGCGCGTCGAATCGACGAGCATACGCGCTACGCCGGTCGCGGTGTCGGTCGCCCAAAGGTCGTAACGGTCGCGGTCGTCGGCACGCGGGCGCAAGCTGGTGAGCAGCTTTCCGTTGGGCGAGAGCTTGAGCGCGCGCGGCGCTGCGCCCGCGAGGTTCGGGCTGGCGAAGACGCGTTCGAGCGTCAGGCGCTGCTGAGGCGCGTCAGCCATCGCGGGTGTCGCCAGCGCGGCAAGCCCCGCGATGATCCAGCCGATGCGCAAACGCGATCAGCCTTCGTTCGCCGTGTCCCCGCGCATATCGCGGCGCTCGGCGATACGCGCCGATTTTCCGCGGCGGCCACGCAGATAATAGAGCTTGGCGCGGCGCACGGCGCCCTTGCGGACGACCTCGATCGAATCGATGTTCGGCGAATAGAGCGGAAAAACGCGCTCGACACCCTCGCCGAAGCTGATCTTGCGGACGGTGAAATTGCTGCCCATCCCCTTGTTGGCGCGCGCGATGCACACGCCTTCGTAGTTCTGGACGCGGGTACGCTCGCCTTCGACGACGCGCACGCCGACTTTCAGCGTGTCGCCGGGGCGGAATTCGGGAATGGCGCGCTTCGCGGCCAGCTGGGCGATATTCTCCGCCTCGATCGTCTGGATGAGGTTCATCTCATCGGTCCTTCTTCCTGTGCGCGCCAGAGGGCGACTGGACCCGAGCGCCCTCATGGCGCTCCCAAAGATCCGGCCGCCTTAGCCGTGTGTCGGTCTCGGCCATCAGCTTTCGCCAGGCCGCGATCCTCGCATGATCCCCCGATCGCAGCACTTCGGGGATCGTGCGCCCCTCCCATTCGATAGGTCGGGTATAGTGCGAATATTCGAGGAGGCCGCTCTCGAAGCTCTCTTCGTCCCCGCTCGAAGGCGCGCCCATTACGCCGGGGAGCAAGCGGATGCAAGCATCGAGCAGCACCATCGCCGCGACCTCGCCGCCCGAGAGGACGTAGTCGCCGATCGAGACTTGCTCGATGCCCCGCGCTTCGAACAGCCGTTCGTCGATCCCCTCGAACCGGCCGCAGAGGATCGTGAAGCCTGGGCCGGAGGCGAGGTCGCGGATGCGGGCTTGCGTTAGCGGTGCGCCACGCGGCGTCATCGCCAGCACTGGCGCGTCCGGCTGAGCGGCCCGCGCATGATCGATCGCCGCCGCCAGCACATCAGCCCGCATCACCATCCCGGCCCCGCCGCCGGCGGGGGTGTCATCGACCGAACGATGCTTGTCAGTGGCGAAGTCGCGAATCTGGATGGGCGTGCACGACCAGATGCCCTCGGCCAGCGCGCGGCCGGCGAGTGACGCCCCGAGCGGTCCCGGGAACATTTCCGGGTAGAGGGTCAGGATTTGGGCGGAGTAAGTCACACGGTCCAATTCTCGACCTTCAACCCCGGCACGTCCGCGAAGTCGCCTTCGTTGTTTGTGACGAGTGTCAGATCGAGTGAAAGCGCGTGCGCGGCAATGAGATGGTCGAATCGATGCCGTTTGCAAGGTATCAGGCTATAGGTGGCCGCATGGGCCGCTTCGAAGGGCAACGCGGGAATTAGCGCGAAGAGCGCCTCCGCCTGACGACGCGCGTCGTTTTTCCCTATGGGTATCCTTCGCAGCACCTCGGCGTAGACAATCGCTGATGTCACGACGGCACCCACCGGCATGGTCTGTAACTTGCGGGCGGGTAGGCACAGCGCATCGCCAAGAACGTAAATCGCGATATTCGAGTCGATCAGAAACTCGGGGTCAGCCACGTTTCAACAGCTTTCCTTCTCAATCCAGTTCGCGCTCTTCGATTTCGCGGTCCTCGCGCGACAAGAGTTTCAACCACGGGATCGAACCGGCAATCCCGGTCAGGTCGATCTTGCGCGGCGCCGCCGCCACCGGCTCTACCCTGAATGACATCGGCGCCTCCTTCACCATGCGAACTTCGGTTCCCTCGGCAACGCCAAGTCCCTTCGGCAGGCGCAGCGCGACCGAATTGCCCGACTTGAACGTCTTGCCCAGATATTCGTCGCTCACCGGAGTCTCCGTATACACACGAAGTATATACTAAACGACAAACGCCGCGTCAACAACCACCCGCTCGCCCCATTCGGGCACGGCATCCGCTCGCATCGGCACCATGAATCGCTTGCCGTTGGGGCGTTCGATTTCAAGAACGTCGCTCGCGCCGAAATTGTCGATGGCGACCACGCGGCCGAGGTCGGACCCGTCGGTCGAGACACAGAGCAAGCCGATCAGGTCGCAGTAGTAATATTCGCCCTCTCCCAGCGGCGGAAGGGTATCGCGCGGAACGATCAGCTCCGTGCCGCGCATCGCCTCGGCGACGGTTCGGTCGGGCACTTCGGCGAACTTGGCGATGACGCCGTTCAACGACCTGAGCGTCAGCGCACCGCCGTTGAAACTGCGATAGGCCGACAGGTCGTCGGTGAAGAGCTTCAGCTTCACTTCGCCGCCCACGCCATGCGCGCCGGTAATGACGGCGAGCGTGACGGGGCGGTCGGGGTCCAAGCTCAGGCTTCTTCCTGCTTCGCGTCCGCCTCGGGTGCGGCGTCGGCGTGGGGCGCAGCCTCGACAGCGCCTTCGACAGGCGCGTCGGCGCTTTCATCGACAGCAGCTTCGGCCTGAGGATCTTCGGCGCCTTCGGCGGGAGCCTCGGCTGAAACACCCTCGTTCGTCGCTTCGTCGGCGGGTGTCGCTG
>JACDGO010000516.1 GCA_013821585.1 Sphingomonadaceae bacterium | reverse complement strand
CCGTTACACTACCGTTCTGACACAGCCTCTAAGGATTGCCGCCGATGCGTCTCCGCCGCCTGCTCCTCGCCTCGCTCCCGTTGCTTCTCACTCCCGCGCTCGCCGCCGCGCAAGTTGCGACGCCGCCCGCGACCGCGCATAACGCCGAAGGCGCGAAGCTGCGCCAGATCTTCGCCGACAGCGACGAAGCGCAGCTCAGGCGCAACCCGATCCAGGCGCTGCTCCGCGGCGATCCGCGCTACGCCGACCAGTTCGGCGACTATATCACCGACGCCTATCAGGCGGGCGAGAAGGCGGCGGCCGAAGCCGATCTTGCCGCGCTCGCGAAGATCGACCGGTCGAAGCTCAGCGCCGAGGACCGCATTTCCTACGACACCTTCAAATACACGACGCAGGTCAACCTCGACAGCTATCGGCCCGACCTGCTCAAAGTCGCGGTCGAGCGGCCGATCGACCATTTCTCGGGCTTTCAGGTGTTCGTGCCCGACATCGCCTCGGGTCAGGGGGCGGCGCCGTTCAAGACACTCGCCGACTACGACAACAATCTGAAGCGCCTCGACGGCTACATCGTCTATCTCGACCGCGCGATCGGACGGATGCGCCAGGGCCTCGCCGACAACATCACCAATCCCAAGCTCGTGATGAACAACGTGGTCGGCCAGCTCGACGCGCTGATCGCGCAAGGGGTTGAGGGCTCGACCTTTTATAAGCCGGTCACCAAATTCCCCGATGCCGTTCCCGCCGCCGATCAGGCGCGGCTGAAGGCGGCTTATGCCGCGTTCATCCGCGACAAGCTGATCCCCGCGCACGTCCGGCTCAGGGATTTCCTCAAGACCGATTATATTCCGAAGGCGCGCGACGCCGTCGGCCTGAGCGCGATGCCGGGCGGCGCGGCCTATTACGCCTATCTCGTGCGCCAGACGACGACGACCGACATGACGCCCGACGCGATCCACGCGCTCGGCCTGTCCGAAGTCGCGCGCATCCATGCCGAGATGGAGAACGTCAAGACGCGCACCGGCTTCAAGGGCACGCTGCCGCAATTCTTCGAATATATGCGGACCGATCCGAAGTTCGCGCCGGCTTCCGCCGCGGCGATGCGCGACGAATTCTTCGCGATCGACAAGCGCGTGCTGGCGGCGGTGCCACGCGACTTCGCGATCGTGCCCAAGTCGCCGCTCGAAATCCGCCCCGTTCCGCCGTACAAGGAAAAGACCGACGCGGGCGGCTCATATCAGCAAGGCACTCCGGACGGGTCGCGGCCGGGCGTATTCTATTACAACAGCTACGATCTGCCTTCCCGCTTCACCTGGGGCTTCGAGACCTTGTTCCTGCACGAAGGCATTCCGGGCCATCATTTCCAGATCAGCCTTGCGCAGGAGAACACCTCGCTCCCGGCGTTTCAGCGCTTCGGCGGCAACACCGCTTATGTCGAAGGCTGGGCGCTCTATTCCGAAAGTCTCGGGCAGGAGCTCGGCATGTTCACCGACCCGTATCAACTTTACGGGCATCTGAACGACGAGATCCTGCGCGCGATGCGCCTTGTCGTCGACACCGGCATCCACACCAAGGGTTGGACGCGCGACCAGGCGATCAAATACATGCTCGACAATTCGGCGATGGGCCGCACCGACGCGACCGCCGAGGTCGAGCGCTACATCGCGATCCCGAGCCAGGCGCTTGCCTACAAGATCGGCCAGCTCACCATCCGCAAGCTGCGCACGCGCGCGGAGACGGCGCTGGGCGCGAAGTTCGATCCGCGCGCGTTCCACGCGCAGGTGCTGATGTCGGGCGCGCTGCCGATGGCGGTGCTGGAGAAGAAGATCGACGACTGGATCGCGACGCAGAAATGACTGTCCCGCTCCCTGGAAGGGAGGGATTAGGGGTGGGTATGCCGCGTCAGCGGCAGCAATGGCGCTGAACTCGCGCCTTCGGCGCGACACCCACCCCCAACCCCTCCCTTCCAGGGAGGGGAGGCAACCGGCTTTTGCACTTGTCCGCCCGATTGCCTAAGCGCACGCGCATCCGGTTCAGCAGGGATCGCTTCACTTGCCGCTGGCGGCGCTGATCATCGTCGGGGAAGAGGGCGCGGACGCGGCGATCCTGGGGCAGCCGCTCGCCGAGTTCCAGATGCGCCGCGCGCGCGGCGC
>JACDGO010000515.1 GCA_013821585.1 Sphingomonadaceae bacterium | reverse complement strand
ATATTGACCTTCCTCACAGAGGACCTCCCGAGCGTCCGTGTTGCTGCATTTTGCAACATTATGGAGCATCGTTTTGCAACCGCATTCAAGCTGAATGTGATCGGTATGCGCGCTTTCGAGATAAATATCGCTTGCGCACGGAAATGTGACCGGTCGCACCCTCTGCAATGCATAGTCTTACTGTGTCATAAAGAGCTTGTCCCGATTCGGCGGCGTTTGTCAGTGATGGAGATTCTCACTCGTGGAGGCGGGCTGTGGGTCTCGAATCCGAGGCCGGCGGCAGCGAATCACGGTTTGCGGCCGATGTCGAGGCGATCACGTCGGCGCTTGGCCATGCCGATCGTGCCGCGCCGTTCCGATCGTACTGCGCGGGATTGCTGCTGCCCGGCGATCGCAAGAGCGTCGAACCGATGGCTGCGCGCGTGCAGCCAGGGCGCGTGCAGGCCGCGCACCAGTCGCTGCATCATTTCGTGGCGAAGGCCGATTGGTCCGATGACACGGTGCTCGCGGCGGTGCGCGCCCGTGTCCTGCCCATCATCGAGCGGCGAGGCGCGATCCGGGCCCTGATCGTCGATGACACCGGCATGCCCAAGAAAGGCAAGCACTCGGTCGGGGTGGCGCGACAGTATTGCGGCCAGCTCGGCAAGCAGGATAACTGCCAGGTGGCGATCAGCCTGTCGGCGGCAAACGATCACGCCAGCCTGCCGATCGCCTACCGCCTGTATCTGCCGCATGCGTGGGCCGATGACCCCGACCGGCGCGCCCAGGCGGGCGTGCCCGACGATGTCGTCTTCCAGACCAAGCCCGAGATCGCGCTTGACCAGCTTGGTGCGGCCCGTGCGGCCGGAATCAAGGCCGAGGTCGCCTTGCTCGACGCGGGATACGGCACCGACACCGACCTGCGCGACGGCATTACCGCACTCGGTCTGGCCTATGTCGTCGGCATCCAGTCCTCCACCAGCCTATGGCCACCCGGCATGCAACCACTGCCGCCGAAGCCATGGAGCGGGCGTGGCCGTCCGACGTCGGCGATCCGTCGCGACACCGCCCATCAGCCGATCTCGGCCAAGCAACTGGCAATCGGCCTGCCTAAAAAGGCCTGGAAGCGGGTCACCTGGCGCGAAGGCAGCAACACCAAACTCGCCTCGCGCTTCGCCGCCGTGCGGGTCCGTCCCGCACACCGCGACGATCACCGCGCCACGCCCAGACCCGAGGAATGGTGCTTAATCGAATGGCCCGCTGACGAGCCCGAGCCGACGAAATACTTTCTGTCCACGCTGCCCGCGAACATCAGCCTTCGCGCCTTGGCGAACACCGCCAAGCTACGCTGGCGCATCGAGCGGGACTACCAGGACCTCAAGCAGGAACTTGGGCTTGGTCCCTACGAAGGGCGAGGGTGGCGTGGCTTTCACCATCACGCCACGCTGTGCATCGCCGCCTACGGGTTCCTGATCTCCGAACGGGAAGCGATTCCCCCCTCAGGATCACGCAGCACGGTTTTCATCGAAGAACATCGCCTTTCCCACAGTTATCGACCCCGCGGATCCCCCGATCCGACCTGAACGTCACGTCCCCAACTCAATCACATCTGTCCGTCTCGTCATCGCCCGTGCTATCGCCCGCAGCATGCAGCGATGCCCATGCTGCCAGCGCATAACGCGACGTTCAGACTTATGACACAGTAAGATTAGGAGCCCTCTCTGATTGGGGTTTCGGGTTTCAAGCTGTTCCTCTGCGGATGCCCTTCCCGTGGGTCACTCGCTTCTCTTCGCGGTCGGCGCATGGCCGCCGTATGATGGGGTCAGGAGGACGAGGCGTCTCAATCTGTTTCGCGACCTGAGGGCGTTGCCGCAATCCGGTTCCGAACTCTCAACGAGATCGCCTCACCCATCGTCGCCAGGGAACGACACGGCTCGGCCCGGTTGCTCAGGCGGAAACTGGAACTCCCTTCGTCATGCGGCGGCTTGAGCCTGCTTGCCCCAACGGAACTCGCTGCCGTCGGCCCACATGCGATGCAGGATTACCGCCAGCTTGCGCGCCACCGCGACCCGCGCACGGGCCATCCCACGTCGCTTTGCGACTCCCATGCCCCACGCCCGCAGCGACGACCACTTGCTGCTGCGAATCAGCCGCGAGTTCGCCGCCTCATACCT
>JACDGO010000514.1 GCA_013821585.1 Sphingomonadaceae bacterium | reverse complement strand
CGAATGGGGATCGCGGCGGCTCGACATCGCCCTGCTCGGCTGGTTCTTCTCGCCCGCCATCGTCGGCATCTATTACGTCGCGCAGCAGGTCGCGTCGCTGCCGCAGAAATTGAAGACCAGCTTCGATCCGATCCTGGGTCCGGTCATCACCCAGAAGCTCGCAGAGGGCGACAAGGCGGCGGTCGGCAAGCAGGTGCGCCAGGTCGGCTTCTGGATCATCGCGGCGCAGGTCGGCATCGCGCTCGCGCTCGGCATCCCGGGGACGGCGGTAATGGGACTGGTCGGCAAGACCTTCGTCGGCGGTACCGGCGCACTCGCGATCCTGCTCGCGGCCGAGGCGATCGCCGCGACCGCCGTCGTCAGCGAGGCGGCGCTGATCTATGTCGCGCCGAAGCGCAATCTCGCGATCTCGCTCGCGATGATCGCCTTACAACTCGTCCTGTCGCTCGTTCTGATCTGGGCGATGCGCCGGGGGATCGAGACCTATGTCGCGGGTCCGGGCTATGACGCGCGCAACGACCGCGTCGCCGCCGCCGCGCCCGCGATCGCGCTCCTCATCGCGCTCGGCTTCGCGTCGTTCGCCAAGGCGAAGCTGCTCCGACGGCTGCTGGGGGCGCGCGTCTCGGGCTGGCGGCTGGCACTGGTTCCCGCGACCGCGCTCGGCATCGTGATCGGCTGGGCTGTAACGCGCCTGCCGCACCGTTTCGAATGGGCCGAGCTGGTGTTCGGCATCCCGCTGATCCTTGGCGGTTACGGCTGGCTGATCTGGCGGCGCGGCTTCGCGCACGAGGATCGCGTGCTGTTCAGGATGAAAGCCACCGAAGCGGCCTAGTGCCGGAAGTGGCGCATTTTGGTGAAGACCATCGCGAGCCCCGCATCGTCGGCGGCGGCGATCACTTCGTCGTCGCGGATCGAGCCGCCCGGCTGGATGACCGCCGTCGCGCCCGCCTCGACCGCCGTCAGCAAGCCGTCGGCGAAGGGGAAAAAGGCGTCCGACGCGACCGCCGCGCCGATCGTGCGAGGTTCGCCCCAGCCGGCCCTTTCGGCGGCGTCCTTCGCCTTCCATGCGGCGATGCGCGCCGATTCGACGCGGTTCATTTGCCCCGCGCCGATCCCCGCGGTCGCGCCGTCCTTCGCATAGACGATCGCGTTCGACTTGACGTGCTTGGCGACCGTCCAGGCGAAGCGGCAGTCGGCGAGCTCCCGCGTCGTCGGCTGCCGCGTCGTCACGACGTTCAGATCGCCGAGCTGCCCGTTGTCGCGCGACTGCACCAGCCAACCGCCGGTTATCGCCTTCACCGCCATGCCGCTGCGCGCCGGATCGGGAAGCGCGCCGGTCAACAGCAGCCTGAGGTTCTTTTTCGCCGCGAACAGCGCGATAGTTTCCGCGTCCGCGTCGGGCGCCACTACCACTTCGGTGAAGATGCCGGTAATCGCCTTCGCGGTCGCGGCGTCGAGCGGGCGATTGAGCGCGATGATCCCGCCGAACGCGGACACGGTGTCGCATGCGAACGCCGCCGCATAGGCTTCGGCCAGCGACCCCGCCGTCGCGACGCCGCACGGGTTGGCGTGCTTGACGATCACGCAGGTCGGCCCGGCGTCGCGGAACTCGGCGACAAGCTCGAGCGCGGCGTCGGCGTCGTTGAGGTTGTTGTAGCTGAGCGCCTTGCCCTGCACCTGCCGCGCCTGGCCGATCCCTGCGCCCGCCGGACCGGCGTGATTATAGAAGGCGGCCTGCTGGTGCGGGTTCTCACCGTAGCGCAGGAGCGTCGGGCGTTCGAGGACGAAAGGGAGTGTCGCGGGAAAGCGCTCGCCCCGGTCGGCGAAGCCGAACCAGCTCGCGATCATCGCGTCGTAAGTCGCGGTCGCGGCGAACGCCTTGGCGGCAAGGCGCTTGCGCTGGTCGAGCGTTGTCGTTCCTGCCGACAGATCGGCATAGTCGGCCGGATCGGTCACGACCGCGACGAAGGCGTGGTTCTTCGCCGCCGAACGGATCATCGCCGGCCCGCCGATGTCGATGTTCTCGATCACCTCGTCGCGGGTCGCGCCTTTCATCATCGTCTCGAGGAACGGGTAGAGATTGACCACGACGAGGTCGATGCCGCCGATGTCGTGCGAGTCCATCGCCGCCAGATGCGCGGGATCGTCGCGGACGCCGAGCAGTCCGCC
>JACDGO010000513.1 GCA_013821585.1 Sphingomonadaceae bacterium | reverse complement strand
GCGACGCTGCGCGACGAGCTGGCGCGAGCGCTGGCGCGATGATCGCGCGCGCGCTCATCCTGCTCGCGAGGGGCTGGCAGCGCGGACCGTCGCTCGTCTTGCCCGCGACCTGCCGCTATATGCCAAGCTGCTCGGCTTACACGATCGACGCGGTCGAGCGGCACGGCGCGCTGCGCGGCGCTTGGCTGGCGGCGAAGCGCCTCGCGCGCTGCCAGCGATGGGGCGGCAGCGGGTTCGATCCTGTTCCTTGAGGCCGGTTCCATGAAGGGAAGAGTCGTTGGATAACACGCGCAACATGATCCTCGCGATCGTGCTGTCGGCGCTGGTGCTGATCGGCTGGAGCGCGCTGTCGAACCGGATCATGCCGACCGCCAATCCGCCCGCGACGAAGGTCGAAGGCGGCAAGACCGTCGCGCTCCCGAACAACGTCCCCGCGCCCGCGACGCCGCGCGCGGTGCAGGATCGCGGCAAGCTGATCGCGGTGACCCCGCGCGTGGCGATCCGCACGCCCAAGCTGACCGGCTCGATCAACCTGACCGGGGCGCGCATCGACGACCTTGTCCTCAACGCGTACCACGAGACGATTCGTAAGGATTCGCCGCCGATCCGCTTGCTGTCGCCCGCAGGCGGCCCCGATGCCTATTACGCGGGCTTCGGCTGGAGCGGCCGCGATGTTTCGGTGCCCGGCCCAACAACGGTCTGGCAGGCCGATGGGGCGGCGCTGATACCATCGACGCCGGTTACTCTACGATGGACCAGCCCCGCCGGACAGGCATTCGCGATCAAGCTCTCGGTCGATACGAATTACATGTTCACCGTCGAGCAGAGCGTCGCCAACGCCGGAACCGCGCCCGTCGCGATACGCAGCTATGCCTATGTCAGCCGCGACGGCAAATCGAAGGATCCGACGACCTGGAACGCGCATGTCGGACCGATCGGCGTGTTCGACGGCAAGGCGAACTACAGCGTCGATTTCAAGGATCTCGACGCCGCCGACACCAGCGGCGAGCGATTCAGGTCGACGGGGGGGTGGATCGGCTTCGGCGACAAATACTGGCTGACCGCGCTCGCGCCCGCGCCGAACGCGGCGATCGACGCGGGCTTCCGCGCGAATGGCGGACTTTATCAGGCCGATTTCACCGGCGCGCCGGTCACAATCGCACCGGGCAAGGCAGCGGCCTCGGCGCTGCACTTCTTTGCCGGCGCGAAGGAAGTCGCGACGCTCGACGGCTATCAGCAGAGCCTCGGCATCGCCAATTTCGGCAAGGCGATCGACTGGGGCTGGTATGAAATCGTCGAAAAGCCGATCTTCTATTATCTTCACTGGTTGTTCCACCTGACCGGCAATTTCGGCCTCGCGATCATCCTCCTGACCTTGACGGTGCGCGGGCTGCTGTTTCCGATCGCGCAGCGCCAGTTCGCGTCGATGGCGGGGATGCGCGCGGTCCAGCCGAAGCTGAAGGTGCTTCAGGAGCGCCACAAGGACGACAAGCCGCGCCTCCAGCAGGAGATGATGGCGCTCTACAAGGCGGAGAAGGTCAACCCGCTCGCCGGCTGCCTACCGCTCGTCATCCAGATTCCGATTTTCTTCGCGCTCTACAAGGTGCTCGTGCTGTCGACCGAGATGCGGCATCAGCCCTTCGCGCTGTGGATCCACGATCTGTCCGCGCCCGATCCGCTGACGCCGGTCAACCTTTTCGGGCTGCTCGCCTTCACGCCCCCGCACATGATCGCGATCGGCGTGCTGCCGATCCTCCTCGGCGTCACCCAATATTTCCAGTTCAAGCTCAACCCCCAGCCGATGGACCCCGCACAGGCGCAGGTGTTTGCGATCATGCCGTGGGTGTTCATGTTCATCATGGCGCCGTTCGCGGCGGGACTTCAGCTCTACTGGGTCACGTCGAACGTCCTGACCATCGGGCAGCAGGCATTCCTCTATTCGCGACACCCGGGGATGAGGGCGGCGGCGGTCGCGAAGTGACGGCCGACACGACCGACGTCGCGCGCAAACTGTTCGCCGGGCCGGTCGCGTTCCTGAAATCCGCGCCGAAGCTCGAGTTCCTTCCCGATCCGGACGCGCCCGAAATCGCGTTCGCAGGACGATCGAACGTCGGAAAATCGTCGCTGCTTAACGCGCTGACCAACCGCAACGCGCTCGCACGCACATCGAACA
>JACDGO010000512.1 GCA_013821585.1 Sphingomonadaceae bacterium | reverse complement strand
GACCAGCGGCACGGCTCTCATAGAGTTCGCGTTCGTCGCGCCGGTGTTGATGGCGCTGTACCTCGGCGGCTTCGAACTCATGGACGCCGCGTCGCGCTGGCGCAAGGTCACGGTCGCGACACGCGCAATCGCCGATCTCACGAGCCAATACACGTCGGTTTCGAATTCCGACCTCGATACCGTGCTTGCCGCTTCGCAGCAGATCATGCTGCCCTACCCCACGACAACCGCCGGCTTTCGCGTATCGCTGGTGACGGTCGATGCGGGCGGGCAAGCTACGGTAACGTGGAGCCGCGCGCGTAATGCGACCGCGCTGACGCCGGGAACTCCCTACAATATCCCCACCAATCTGAAGCAGCCCGGCATTTCGCTCGTCGTATCGGACGTCAGCTATTTGTACACGCCGG
The DNA here is from genome assembly GCA_013821585.1 of Sphingomonadaceae bacterium. Classification (GTDB taxonomy): domain Bacteria; phylum Pseudomonadota; class Alphaproteobacteria; order Sphingomonadales; family Sphingomonadaceae; genus Sphingomonas_O. The sequence goes on along the minus strand of JACDGO010000512.1, from coordinate 1,772 downwards.
TCGCCATGGGCACGCTCGGAAACATCCCCTTGGGGGATCAGATTTTCATGATGCCGCGCGGCTCCGCGACGATCACGCTGAAACCTGACGCGTGAAGCCACATGCGATCCATAGCTCCGGGAAAATTCGTATGACGATCATTCGCCCCATGACGCGCTTCGCACGCGACCTCCTGCGCGATACGCGCGGCAATGTCCTTATGCTGACAGGGCTGGCGGTCATTCCGCTGGTTGCCGCGACGGGCATGGGAATCGACTATTCCCGCGCCGCGCGCCTACAGACCAAGCTCAACGCGGCGGCCGACGCCGCGGCGCTCGCCGCCGTTTCGCAGCCGATGATGGTCAAGACCGACGATGAAGCCAATAGCTTCGCTACTTTCATTTTCAATCAACAGGCTGGGGCCGATCACGACGCCAGCTACAATGCCGCGAACCTGACCATAACGATCACACACACAGGCGCCGTTTCGAGCAATCGCATCGCGACGGTCACGTACACCGCCGATTCCCATAATTTCTTCGGCAATTTTGTCGGAACGCCTACGACGACCGTCGGCGGCACCTCGCAGGCGAACGCGACGCGCGCGCCGAACATCGACTTTTACATGATGCTCGACACGTCGCCGTCGATGGCGCTTCCGGCGACAAGCGCTGGTATCACGCAGATGGTCAGCGCGACCGGCGGCTGCGCGTTCGCGTGTCACCAGACGACGCTTAACGCCGATTATCTCGTCGATGGCAGCGGCAACCGCATCAGCTACTACACCTACGCCAAGACGCACAATATAAGCCTTCGCACGGACTTGGTGCCGACCGCGGTATCGGACTTGACTCAAGTCGCCAAGGATGCCGCGATCAACAACCATGCGAACTATCGAATGGCTCTCGCCAATTTCGACTATAAGTATAATAACATAGTGGGCGTTCCCAGCGATCTTGATTTCGTCAAGACGAAAGTACCCAATGCCACGCTACTGCCCTATTGTCAGAACAACCAGCGCATCTGTGGAACGGGTGATAACGACACCGCGACCGACTATACTACCGCTTTGGGGGGCGCGCTTCTCGGCCTGCCGGGAACAGCGGGGAACGGCACCAACGACGTGGGCGACACGCCTCAAGCCATCCTGTTCCTCATCACCGACGGGATGCGCGACGAAAATAGCGGCGGCCGCAAGATGGGGCCGATGCCGACGGCGCAATGCACCACGGTCAAGAACCGCGGCGTCCGGATCGCGATCCTATATACGCGGTATCTGCCCGAATCCGCCTCGGATTCCTGGTCGCAGACGAACGTCAGGGCGCCGTTTCTCGATCCCGCCGACAAGATCACTCCGGCACTGACCGATTGCGCGTCGCCGGGGTTGCTCTACACGGTGTCGACCGATGGCGACATCTCGGCCGCGCTCGCGGCGCTGTTTCGCCAAGCGATCGCAACCGCCCACCTTCTGAAGTAGTTCAGATAGGCGACGTTAGCGGTAACAGACCTTTTTCGCCGCGGCGACGACGCGGTCGGCGTTGACCATCGCCGCTTTCTCCAGGTTTGCCGCATAGGGCATCGGCACGTCCTCGTTGGTCACGCGCAGCACCGGCGCGTCGAGGTCGTCGAAGCCCTGCTCCATCGCCACCGCGCAGATTTCGCTCGCGATCGAACAGACCGGCCAGCCCTCCTCGACGACGATCATACGGTTGGTTTTCGCAAGGCTCGCGAGCACTGCACCGGTGTCGAGTGGGCGCAGCGTCCTCAGGTCGACGATCTCGGCCTCGATACCC
>JACDGO010000511.1 GCA_013821585.1 Sphingomonadaceae bacterium | reverse complement strand
GATGCGCGTCGTCTCGGGCATTCAGCCGACCGGGAATCTCCACCTCGGCAACTATCTCGGCGCGATCCGCAATTGGGTGCGGATGCAGGACGAGCACCCTGGCGCATGCCTGTTCTTCCTGGCCGATCTCCACGCTATCACCTTGCCGATCGCCGCATCGGAACTCACCGACAATACGCGGGAGATGGCGGCGGCGCTGATCGCATGCGGGATCGACCCTGTCCGATCGACCCTGTTCAACCAGGCACGCAATCCCGCCCATGCCGAGCTCGCATGGCTGTTGATCTGCACCGCGCGCGTCGGCTGGCTCAACCGGATGACGCAGTTCAAGGACAAGGCGGGGAAGAACCGCGAAGGGATGAGCGTCGGCTTCTATGCCTATCCCGTCCTGCAAGCGGCCGATGTTCTGCTCTACCAGACGACGCATGTTCCCGTGGGCGAGGATCAGAAGCAGCACCTCGAGCTGGCGCGCGACATCGCGGCCAAGTTCAACACCGATACCGGACGCGACGTCTTCACCTTGCCCGAGCCGATCATCCCGCCCGCCGCGGCGCGGATCATGAGCTTGCGCGACGGGACCGCGAAAATGTCGAAGTCCGACCCGAGCGACCTGAGCCGCATCAACCTGACCGACGACGCCGACACGATTTCGGCGAAGATCAGGAAGGCGAGGACCGATCCCGAGCCACTCCCCTCCGACGCCGCCGGCCTCGACGAGCGGCCCGAGGCGAAGAACCTTGTCGGCATCTACGCCGCGCTCGCCGACACGAGCATCGCCGTGGTGCTTGGCGAGCACGGAGGGCAGGGATTCGGGTCGTTCAAAACGCGTCTGGTCGAACGGCTGGTGGAAACGCTCGGGCCGATCCGTGCGCGGCTCGGCGCGTTGCGCGCCGAGCCCGCAGTTATCGACGCCCATCTCGAAGCGGGCGCGGCGCGAGCGCGCGCTCTGAGCGGGCCGACGCTCGATGCCGCCTATTCGGCACTGGGGTTGCAACGATAGACCGGGGCGTCCAGACGCCGGATCGAAAGCGTTCAACCCGCGTTCAGAGGGTGAGGCGCATAATGTGCCGACTCAACCGGTTGAAAAGGCTAGGCAAGATGCTCCGCTCGCTGAAACTCGCTGTTCCCGCCGCGATGCTCGCGCTTTCTGCCTGCGCCGTCCCCTTTAAGGCGCAGGTCTCGCGCTTCCAGCAACTGCCCGCGCCGCAGGGGCAAAGCTTCGCCGTGGTCGCGGATAATCCGCGCCTTCAGGGCAGCCTTGAGTTCGCGAACTATGCGAACATCGTCGCCGACCGGCTCGGCCGCTTCGGCTATGTCCGCACGTCGAGCCCGACGAACGCGAGCCTGATCGTATCGCTCGACTATGGCGTCGATCATGGGCGCGAGAAGATCCGCAGCTACCCCAGTTCGGGCTTTGGCTATGGCGGCTATGGTGGGTTCGGTTATGGCGGATTCGGCCGTCCCTTCGGAGGCTTTGGCCGTCGCGCGTTCGTTTACGGCTTCTATGATCCGTTCCTGTTCGACGATTACAACGACGTCGAAAGCTATACCGTCTACAACAGTGAACTCGACATGCGAGTCGACCGCCGCGGCAGCCGCGAGCGCGTGTTCGAAGGCACCGCGAAGGCGATGTCGACCGACGACGATCTCACGACGTTGGTCCCCAATCTGATCGACGCGATGTTCACCGGTTTCCCCGGCAATTCGGGCGAGACGGTGCGGATTACCATCGCACCGCCGGACAAGCACGCTTCGCGCTAGGGATATCGCCGGATAGCTAGCCTTCGAGGACGCGCATCAAGGTGCGCACGTCGGCGTCGATCTCGCTGTCGGCGGCGCGAAGGCGCTCGATCTGCTTGACCGCGTGGATGACGGTCGTGTGGTCGCGCCCGCCAAAGCGGCGGCCGATCTCCGGAAGTGATCGCGGCGTCAGCTGTTTGGCGAGATACATCGCGATCTGGCGCGGCCGAGCTACGGCGCGCGCGCGCCTTGCCGAGACCATTTCGGCCTGGCGGATCGAGAAATGATCCGAGACGCGCTTTTGGATCTCGTCGATTGTCACTCGCCTGCGGCTCGCGCGGAACATTTCGCCGAGCACATCCTCGGCGAACGCCTCGTCGATTCCGCGCGCGTTGAGCGCGGCATAGGCGACGAGACGATTGAGGCCGCCTTCGAGCTCGCGC
>JACDGO010000510.1 GCA_013821585.1 Sphingomonadaceae bacterium | reverse complement strand
CTGACGCGCTTCGTGCGGCCGCGCGACCTCGATCCTGAACTCGGGCCGGACGCGGCTTGAAGCTGCGGCGCGCGGGGACGGAGGACGCGGCGAAGCTGGCGCTGCTCGGCGGCGCGTCGTTCCTCGAAACCTTCGCCGACGACCATCCTGGCGACGCGATCGTCGCGCATGTCGCGGCCGCGCATTCTGCCGAATCCTATGCGACGATGCTCGCCGATCCCGCGTTCGCGCTCTGGCTGGTCGAAGCCGATGCGCGGGCGCCCGTCGGCTATGCGATGATGGGGCCGGCGACGCTTCCTGGAAGCAGTGCGGGCGATCTGGAACTCAAGCGGATTTACGTGCTGTCGCGCTGGCACGTCGGCGGCTGGGGCCGCGCGCTATGCGAGGCGGTCGAGCACGAAGCGCACATGCGCGGCGCAACGCGGCTTCTGCTCAGCGTCTATGTGAAGAACGACCCGGCGATCCGCTTCTACGCGGGGCGCGGATTCGTGCGGGTCGGCGCGGCGCATTTCGCCGACTTCCCGCCTGAATTTCACGACCATGTGATGGCGAAAGCGCTCACGGCTTCGCCACTGGAATGACGAATGTTCCATCGACGATTTCGACGAAGCTGCGTTCCTCGCGCAAAACCAGCCGCTTGCTCTGGGCGAAGGCGAAATTCGCGCGGGCTTCCGGATCGGTCCTCAGTCGCGACCGATAAGCCTCGTATTCCGCCAGGCTGTCGAAGGCGATCAGACCCCATGCGATGTCGTTCGTCCCCTCGGCGGGCAGGAAATAGCCGACAAGATAGCCGCCGCAGCGCGGGATGATGCGGCCCCAGTTTTCCGCATAGGTGCGGAAAGCTTCCTTTTGAAAGGGGTCGATCTGATAGCGGATAAAGCACGTCAGTTTCATCGATCTTCTTCCCTCGTTCGCCCTCGCGCCCACCGCGGCACCGAGCGCAAGCGCCGCGGTCGCCGCGGTGACGGCGCCCACGACTTCACGCCGATCGAAAGGCCATGAGGACATGCGGGGAATCTAAGGGTTGCGCGACATATACGCTTCGCTCATCATCGTATTATGGATGCGGACAGCGACCCCGACATCGACGTCTCGCAAATCGCGGCGGCGATCGGCGATCCGGGGCGCGCGCGCATCCTCTTTTGTCTGATGGACGGCCATGCGCGGACGAGCACCGAATTGTCCGTCGTCGCCGACGTCGGGCCTTCGACCGCGAGCGCGCATCTCAATCGGCTGAAGGCGGCCGGCCTCGTCCGCGCCACCGTTCAGGGCAGGCACCGTTATTATAATCTGACGGGGAGCGAAGTGGCCGACGTTCTCGAATCGCTGGGCGTGCTCGCGGGCGGAACCCGCGACGCATTCACGCCCACTACGCCCAGCCGATTGCGGCTCGCGCGCACCTGCTACGACCATATGGCGGGCGCGGTGGGCGTTTCGATCCATGACGGCCTGAAGGAGCGCGGCTGGCTTTTGTCGGGACCGGCAGACTACGAACTGACGCCCGGCGGCGCCGGCGCGCTCGAATCCGTTGGCGTCGATGTCGAGGCCGCGCGACGGCTGCGCCGCAGGTTCGCTTTCGGATGCCTGGACTGGAGCGAGCGGCGGCCCCATTTGGGCGGCGGACTCGGGGCGGCCGTGTTGAAGCTCGCCCTGCAAAGAAAATGGGTCTTGCGGGATATCGACAGCCGGAGCCTGTGCGTCACCCATGCCGGGCGACGTGAACTAAAAGAACGCTTCGGCGCTCAATTTTGAACCGGCGAGATCGCTACGCTAACCTTCGGCGAGGGCGGCTTTCAACTGGTCGCGGATGCGCGCGAGCGCGGCGAGCATGTCGCCGCCGGACGCGGGAGCGGAAACGGGTGCCGGCGCCGCGCCCTTGTCGGCGAGCAGCTTCTGTACGCCCTTGATTGTATAGCCGTCGCGATTGAGCGCCTGGTCGATGCGGCGCGCGAGCGCGACATCCTCGGGCCGGTAATAGCGCCGGTTGCCCGCGCGCGTCAGCGGGCGGAGCTGCGGAAAGCGCGTTTCCCAGTAGCGCAGAATGTGCTGCGGCAGGCCCAGATCGGCCGCTAGCTCGCCGATCGTGCGGAAGGCGCCTTCGCTTTTGTCCGCGGCCAATGCCGTCAGTCCGCCGCGACGATCCGGTCGCGCATCATCTGACTGGCGCGGAAGGTCAGCACGCGGCGCGG
>JACDGO010000042.1 GCA_013821585.1 Sphingomonadaceae bacterium | reverse complement strand
ACGCCCGCCTGCGCATAGCCGTCAAGCGTGAAATCCGCCGGCAGCTTCACGCCGTCCACGTTGGCATAGGCGGTCGCCGCGAACGCGTTCCGGCCTCCGCGTCCGATCGCGATCCGCCGTTCGAGCAGCAGTCCGATGCTGCGCCCGCGCAACCGATACCGGCCGACGCCTCGCGCCCGCTTCGCTCGGCGAGAGGCGCGCTGATCCGCGCCGTCAGCGCGACGCCGCGCGGGCCGGGCTCGTAATAGAATCGTGCGCCCGCCTGCGCGCCGCCCAGCTCGCCGCCGGTCCCGAGGCTCGAGACGCCGTTGCCGCGGGCGATTGCCCACGCGCTGCCGAAGAATCGCGGGCGATGCCCGAGCGCGGCCGTGGGCGTGAAGCGCGATTCGGTAAAGCGCTCCTCGTGCTTCACCGCCGCGATGCTTGGCAGTGGCGGGTCGAACGCCGCGGTCGCGCGGAGGATGTTCGCGGGAGCCACTCTGCTGTGTTCGGGTCGCGGTTCGACAATTCGCGTTTCGACGCGCCGGGGTTCCGGCGGAACATCGTCGAGCACGAAATGGAGTTCGTGCGCCGTCTCGAGCGGAGCGCGAACCGCATAGGCGACACCCGCCAGCCGATCGTCCGCCTTGGCGGCGGGAAAGGGCGTGAAGGGCGAGACGCCGGACAGTCGATTCAACCGCGTGAAGCTCAGCTAGGCGTTGCGCCAGTTCGCCGTGCAGCCCGTCGATCAGCCCTCCTAGTTCAGCGCGCTTACGCAGCAATCCGGACAGGGTGAGGGTGTAACCGGCTGGCATTGTGACGCCATAGCCGCGTCATCGGAAATGAGGGATTCACATCGTCCGGTAAGTGCGACATATTACCGGTCTCGCCCACGACGAGGCGCACCTGGGGCGACGCGACGCCGCGCAGCGCCGCGATCGTCGCGGGATCGTTCGGATAGGCGCCGACGTAAATCCGGCAATCCGCCGCGCCGAAGCGTGCGATCGTGTTGCGCAGCATCGCCGCGATCACGCGCGCCTCGTCCCAAGCAGGAATGAAGACCGCGATCCGTCCGGGTGCGCTCGCGGGTCTGAGCGTCGCCGCGTCGGACCGCGCATGACGGCGATAAACCGTCGCGCGGCGCCACAAGCTTCTGACGATCCAGATCAAGTCGACTGCAAGATCGTCGATCCCGCAGATCAAGAAACCGGCCGCCGCGGACAGCGTAAGCTCGCGCGCGCCAGCAGTCTTCAACCCCCACAACAATAACATTCGACCGCCCCCGCCAGTCGAGCAAACGCAAAGCATTGTGGATACAACCGATTCGGTCAAGACGCGGCGTTCGGCTAGGCTTGGCCGAGCGACTCCTGCATCTCGGCAAGCATCAGCCAGTGCTCTTCCGCAGCATTGCGTTCGGCGCGCGCGGTTTCGATCGCGCGCGTCAGCGCGGTGAAGCGCGCGGGATCGCGCGCATAAAGCTCCGGATCGGAGAGTTCGGCCTCATCGCGCGCGATCGCCGCGCCGATTTCGTCGATCCGCGCGGGAAGCCGGTCGTAGTCGCGCTGATCGTTGTAGGTGAGCTTGTTATTCGCCGCCGGCTTCGGCGCGGACTGGGCAGGTCGCGCCAGCGTCTTGCTCGCTTCGGGACGCGCGGTGCGCCGCGCCTCCCAGTCGGCGTAGCCACCGGCGACGATGTCGACCTTGCCCGATCCGTCGAGGCCGAGCGTCAGCGTTACCGTGCGGTCGAGGAAGTCGCGGTCGTGGCTGACGATCAGGACGGTGCCGTCATAGTCTGCGATGACTTCCTGGAGCAGGTCGAGGGTCTCAAGGTCGAGGTCGTTGGTCGGCTCGTCGAGCACGAGCAGGTTCGATGCGCGCGCGAATTCGCGCGCGAGCAGCAGCCGCGAGCGCTCACCACCCGACAGCGTGCCAATCAGCGCGTCGGCGAGGCCGGGATCGAACAGGAACTCCTTGAGATAGCCCTGGATGTGCTTCTTGACCCCGCGCACCTCGATCCAGTCGCCGCCCTCGGTCAGCACGTCGCGCACGCGCTTTTCGGGCGCGATCAGCTTGCGCTGCTGGTCGATGACGACGCCGTCGAGCGTCCTCGCGAGCGTCACTGTGCCTGAATCGGGCGCGATCTCGCCCGTGAGGAGCTTCAGCAGCGTGGTCTTGCCCGCGCCGTTCGCGCCGACCACGCCGATGCGGTCGCCGCGCTGGATGCGCAGCGTGAAGTCGCGGATGATGCGCCGGTCGCCCCATGATTTCGAAACCTTGTCGGCGACGATCACCGACTTCGACCGAACCTCGTCGCTGGCGAGGCCGAGCTTCGCGGTTCCGGCGGGGCCGAGCATCGCCGCGCGTTGGGCGCGCATCTGTCCGAGCTTTTCGAGCCGCCCCTGGTTGCGTTTGCGCCGCGCGGTGACGCCACGCTGGAGCCAGTGGAGTTCGAGCTTCAGTTTCGCGTCGAGCTTCTCGGTGGCGCGCGCCTCCTCGGCGTAGACGCGTTCGGTCCACGCGTCGAAGCCGCCGAAACCGATCTCCTGCCGCCGAAGCGTGCCGCGGTCGAGCCACAGGGTCGAGCGCGTTAACCGTGTAAGAAAGGTGCGGTCGTGGCTGATCGCGATGAACGCGCCGGAATAGCGCGCGAGCCAGTCTTCGAGCCAGTCGATCGCCGCGAGATCGAGGTGGTTGGTCGGCTCGTCCATCAGCAGCACGCTAGGCTTCATCGCCAACGCGCGCGAGATCGCGGCGCGCCGCCGTTCCCCGCCCGACGCCGTCGCGGCATCGCGTGACAGATCGATTCCGATCTGGCCGGCGATTGCCTCGACCGCGTGAAGCGGGGCTCCGCCCGACAGCGTGAAATCGCGCAATGTCGCGAAGCCCGTCATCGTGGGTTCCTGCTCGAGCAGCACGACGCGCGTGCCGGGGACGATCGTCCGCCGCCCCTCGTCGGCTTCGATCAGGCCCGCGAGCAGGCGAAACAAGGTCGTCTTGCCCGCGCCGTTGCGCCCGATCAGCGCGAGCCGGTCGCGCTCGCCGATATAGATGTCGAGATGCCGGAACAGCCAGCCCGACCCCTGGATCAGGCCGAGATCTTCAAAGGCGAGGACGGGTGCGGCCATGGCGCGCGCCTTACCCGCGCATTCACGGCCTGTTCAATGCGCGCCGCCTATGCGAGCACCTGTGTCCACGATGAAAGCCTTGATTTTTACCGCTTTGCTGCTCGCGCCGCTCGCCGATCCCGGCGTGCAGGCGCGGGGGCGGCGCGGCGACCAGGACGAGGCCTATCAGGGCCGCCGTGCAGGCTCGCTGCGCGCGCTGCGCGACATCGAAGGCGGGCTCGTGCCCGAGATGAAGCGGCGTGGCGCGGACTATATCGGCGCGGAATACGACGGCGGCATGGGCCGCTATCGCCTGAAATTCATGCGCGACGGATCGGTGATCTGGGTCGATGTCGACGGACGCACCGGCGCGGTGGTAGGGCGCGCGGGGGACTGACGTGCGCCCGCTGCGAATACGGAGAATTACATGCGCCTTTTGATCGTCGAGGACGAGCCGACGCTGGGCAACCAGCTCAAGAACACGCTCGAGGGCGCGGGGTACGCGGTCGACCTCGCCACCGACGGCGAGGACGGGCATTATCTGGGCTCGACCGAAAGCTACGACGCGATCATTCTCGATCTCGGCCTGCCCGAGATCGACGGGCTGACGGTCCTCGACCGCTGGCGCAAGGAAGGGAAGACTTTCCCCGTGCTCGTGCTCACCGCGCGCGACAGCTGGTCGGACAAGGTCGCGGGATTGGACGCGGGCGCGGACGATTATCTCGCTAAGCCTTTTCAGACCGAGGAGTTGATCGCGCGGCTGCGCGCGCTGATCCGCCGCGCGGCGGGCAATGCCTCGGCCGAGCTGATCGCCGGCGATGTCCGCCTCGACACGCGCTCGGGCCGCGTCACCCTCGCGGGTGAGCCCGTCAAGCTGACCGCGCAGGAATACAAGCTCTTGAGCTACCTGCTTCACCACAAGGGCAAGGTCGTAAGCCGCACCGAGCTGATCGAGCATATCTATGACCAGGACTTCGACCGCGATTCGAACACGATCGAGGTGTTCGTGACGCGCATCCGCAAGAAGCTGGGCGCGGAGGTGATCACGACGATCCGGGGTCTCGGATACAGCCTCGAGGATCCGGGTGAATGAGCTGAGCCAGATTCGGGCCGACGACCTTATAGCGCTGGCCCCCACGCCGCCCGCGATCGCCTCGCCCGTCAAGGGGTCGCTCGGCCGCCGCATGATCGGCATCGCGGCGGCGTGGATATTGCTCTTGCTGCTCGGCGGCGGCCTCGCGCTCGACCGGGTGCTGACCAATGCGATCACGCAGAATTTCGACGATCAGCTCGACTATGTGCTGACCGCGATGATCGCGAGCGCCGAGACCGGCCCCGACGGCGAGGTTCGCCTCAATCGCCCCTTGGGCGACCAGCGCTTCCTCGAACCGAATTCGGGGCTCTATTGGCAGATCACGGGAAAGGGGCAGGAACCGTTCCGCTCGCGCTCGTTGTGGGACCGTGCGCTCGCGCCCGGCGGCGACCACCGCGACCGCGCCGCGCATTTCTATGACAGCAAGCAGTTCCGCGACGACGAGGTGCGCGTCGTCGAGCGCGACATCAAACTGCCGCTGTCGCCGACGATCTGGCGCTTTCAGGTCGCGCAAAGCCGCGACGGCCTCGACGAGCAGATCGGGACGCTCCGGAAGACGGTGATCCGCAGCTTCGCGCTGCTGGGCCTCGGATTGATCGCGATGGCGGCACTTCAGACGCTCTACGGCTTGTGGCCGCTGCGCACGCTGCGTAGGTCGATCGCGGCAATGCGGTCCGGCCGCGCGCAGCGCATCGAGCAGGCGAGGCTGCCGATGGAGGTCGCGCCGCTGGTCGACGAGCTCAACGGCCTGCTCGAGCACAATGAAAAACAGGCCGAGGAAGCGCGGCGTCACGCGGGCAATCTCGCGCACGCGCTGAAGACGCCGCTGACGGTGGTGATGAATGCCGCGACCGCGCGCGCCGGCGACCTTTCCGACACGGTGATCCGCGAGGCGACGACGATGCGGCGGCAGGTCGATCACCATCTGGCGCGCGCGCGCGCGGTCGGGCGGCGCGGCCATGCGCACAGCCGCGCCGAGGCGTGGCCGTCGCTGTCGGCGGTCGAGCGCGCGGTCGCGACGCTCTATCCCCACGTTCGTGTCGACATGGGCGGCGACAAGACCGCGAGCGCGCATGTCGAGCGCCAGGATCTCGACGAGATGCTCGGCAATTTGATCGAGAACGCGGCGAAATACGGCGGCGGTAGCGTGTTCGTCACCGTCGAGCGCGCGGGCGGTTTCGTCGAATTCCAGGTCGAGGACGACGGCCCCGGCATTCCCGAGGCCGAGCGCGCGCGCATCTTCGATCGCGGCGCGCGGCTCGACACGGGAAAACCCGGCACCGGCCTCGGCCTCGCGATCGTCCGCGATGTGGCGGAAATCTATGGAGGGTCGATCGTCCTCGAAGAGAGCGAAGACCTGGGCGGCCTGATGGCGCGCTTGCGGCTCCCGATCGCGAGCTAGCGCATCCCCTCGTGGTGCCGGATCACTTCGTCGATGATGAAGCGCAGGAACTTCTCGCTGAACTCGGGGTCGAGGTGCGCATCGGCGGCGAGACGCCGCAGGCGGGCGATCTGCGCGTCCTCGCGGTTCGGGTCGGCGGGGGGAAGGCCGGTCTCCGCCTTGTGGCGGCCAACCGCTTGGGTGATCTTGAAGCGCTCGGCGAGCATGAAGACGAGCGCGGCGTCGATGTTGTCGATGCTTTCGCGGTAGCCCCGCAACACTTCGTCGGCCATCGTCGTTCCCCTGTCGGCGCGCCCTTGCCTTAGCGAAGCCCGCGCGGCACAGGAATGCGCGAATGACGGCGACCATCCACAGCATCGCGGGAAGCGCGGTCCCGTCGCTCGATCCGCTGGTCGCGCTCGTCGCGCACGATCTGAACGCCGTCAACGCGGTAATTCTCGACCGCATGCAGTCGGAAATCCCGCTGATCCCCGCGCTCGCCGGCCATTTGATCGCGGGCGGCGGCAAGCGGATGCGGCCGATGCTCACGCTCGCCTGCGCGCGGCTGCTCGACTATCCGGGCGCGCGCCACCACAGGCTCGCCGCCGCGGTCGAGTTCATCCACACCGCGACCCTACTTCACGACGATGTCGTCGATGGATCGGGCCTCAGGCGCGGACGGCGCACCGCCAACATGATCTGGGGCAATCCGGCGAGCGTGCTCGTCGGCGATTTTCTGTTCAGCCGCTCGTTCGAACTGATGGTCGAGGACGGCAGCCTCAAGGTTTTGCGCATCCTCTCGAACGCCAGCGCGGTGATCGCCGAAGGCGAGGTCAACCAGCTCACCGCGCAGCGCCAGATCGCATTGGGGGAGGACCGCTATCTCGCGATCATCGCTGCGAAGACCGCCGCGCTGTTCGCCGCCGCTTGCCGCATCGCCGCGGTCGTCGCCGAGCGCGACGACGCTATAGAGGGCGCTCTCGACGCCTTTGGCCGCAACCTCGGCATCGCCTTCCAGCTCGTTGACGACGCGATCGACTATGCGTCCGACGCCGAGACGATGGGCAAGGGCGTCGGCGACGACTTCCGCGACGGCAAGGCGACTCTCCCCGTCATCCTCGCCCACGCACGCGGGAGCGAAACGGACCGCGCCTTCTGGAAGGACGCGATCGAAGGGCGGCGCGTTTCCGACGACGACCTTTCCCACGCGACGCGGCTGCTGCGCGAAACCGGCGCGATCGACGATACGCTCGCGCGTGCGCGCACCTATGGCCAGCGCGCGATCGACGCACTCGGCCCGTTCCCGAAGGGAGCGGCGAAGGCGGCGCTGACCGAAGCGGTCGAGTTCGCGGTCGCGCGCGGTTATTGAGGGCGTCGCGCGGCCGTAAACAGGACCGCCTCGATCGCGGCAAAGATTCCGGTCAGCGCGACCGCGCCCGCCGGCCCCGCGATCTCGCCGCCGAAACGCCAGGCGACATAGACGAGCACGATCAGGCTCTGGCCGACGCCCGCCATGCCGATGCCGCGATGGCTCGGGCTGATATGATAGCCGATCCAGAACGCCCAGCGGCCGAGCACCCACACCAGTGTCGCGGCGGCGACCGAGCGCGGATCGGCGTAGAGCGCGAGGCCCAGCAGGCCGACGGCGAACAGCACGAACTGCTCGAGCGTGTTCGACAGATAGCGCAGGTTGACGCGCATCCGCGGCGATTCATGGCCGGCGAGCGGATTGAAGGACGGACCGAACAGGCGCTCGTGCGCGACGGCTTCCACGCCCGCCAGCAGGCACAGCAGCGCCGCGACGCAGGCGCATTTGATCGCGAAAATCAGCCCCGCATCCTGTCCTTCGAGTCCCGCGATGGGCGGGATCAGCGTGAACCGCGCGGCCCAGATCAGCGCCGCGACGGTCGCGCTTGCCACGACTCCGGCAATCAGGACTGGGTTTCGGGCGGGAAAGTCGGGTGACGCCATGAGGCGAGGCTAGCGCAACCCGGCGCTCGCCGACAATCGGCTTGCGCGGCGCGGCTGCGTTGCGGCATGGACCGGTCATGGCGCACGCACGCATCTTTCAAAAGCCCAAGAACGCGATGCAATCGGGCCGCGCCGGCACCGATCGCTGGCTGCTCGAATTCGAGCCGGCGGAGGCGAAGCGCCCCGATCCGCTGACCGGATGGGCGGGATCGGGCGATACGCGCGAGCAGGTGCGGCTCGAATTCCCCGATCTTGCCGCGGCGAAAGCCTATGCGGAGCGGCACGGGATCGGCGCGACAGTGGTTCCCGCGCCCGAGCGGGTGCTCAAGCTCCAGGCCTACGCCGACAATTTCCGGTAGAACCGACGCGGCAAAGCCGCGTCGTCGGTCGGCGCTTGAGCGCCGCCGGCCGGCCGGGTCGCCGATAGGCTCGATTTAGCTCCGCTAAATCTACGCGCGGCCCGGCGTGAATTTCAGCGCGGTTCCGTTCATGCAATAGCGCTTGCCGGTCGGCGGCGGGCCGTCGTCGAAGACGTGACCCAAGTGCCCGCCGCAGCGGCGGCAGTGGATCTCGACGCGCGCAAAGCCGAGCGTCGAATCGGTGCGCGAGCGGACCGCATTGGGGAGCGGCGCCCAAAAGCTCGGCCAGCCGGTGCCGCTCTCGAACTTGGTCTTCGACGAGTAGTTGGGCAGGTTGCACCCCGCGCACGAGAAAATACCCGCGCGATGCTCGTTCAGGAACGGGCTCTTGAACGGCGTGTCGGTCGCCTCGTGGCGCAAGGTCGCGAATTGCGCGGGGGTCAGGCGCTTCTTCCATTCGGCTTCGGTCAGGTTGACCTCGAAGCGCTCGGGCGGCCCCTTGGCCTGCGCGCACGCCGCGATGAATCCGCCCGCCAGCACGACGCCGGTTCCGCCGAGAAATGCCCGCCGCGAAGTGCTCATGTCAAAATCTCCTGGTGTTGCAGGAGATACGCGGGAGGAGGGCTCAAAGTTTCATTTCCTCGCCGTCCTCCGTGCCTAGGCGCAACCGGATGTCCCGGTATGCCGCCGCTATCAGTTCATTCAACGCAGCAGCGTCGACCGGATGGCCCCAGCGCAGTTTCACATGCCGCATGCGCTTGCCGGAGCCTTCCAGAAGGCCAGCCGGATCGTCCAGCTCGGCGCCGTGGAAGAAGCCGACATTCACATGAGCGGTGAAGGCGTTGACGTATCCGAACGCGGCGTCTCCCACGCATGCTGTCGGATGTCCGTCGTTGAGAAGCTCGCGGACTTCCGCTCCGCACGCGCGCATGCGATCAAACCACGGCTTGGCGAAACGCCGAAGCTCGTCCTCGCCCGCCGCGAACCACGCGTCGACGCTCGGGTCTGCCTCGGCCGCGTCCGGAAGCCGAAAGAGTTGAGTCATCGGGCCATATTGCCACTGCTATCAGTGAACGACCTAATAGCGCGAAAGTTCGACCGGAAGCGACCGATAGCCGTTGACGAAGCACGCTGGCACGCGCTCGGGCTCGGCGGCGACGTTCGCGCGAAGGCGGCGCTTCGCCATTTCCTCGAGCAGGATCGTCAGCTGCAACTCGGCGACGCGCGCGCCGACGCAGCGATGGATGCCATAGCCGAAGGAGAGGTGCCGCCGCGCGTTTTCGCGGTCGACGCGGATCGCCTCGCCGTCGTCGAACACGCTCTCGTCGCGGTTGGCGGAGAGATACCAGAGCGCGATCTTGTCGTCCTTGCGGATCGTCTGCCCCTCGACCTCGGTGTCCTCCACCGCCGTGCGCCGCATGTGCGACAAGGGCGTCTGCCAGCGAATCAACTCGCTCACCGCGTTGGGGATCAGCGACGGGTCGCCCTCCAGCTTCGCGCGCTCGCCCGGATATTTGTTCAGGCCATAGGCGTACGCGCTCATCGAATTGCGCGTCGTGTCGTTGCCGCCGACGATCAGCAGGATGAGGTTTCCCATGAACTCGCCCTCGTCCATGTGGCTCATCGCGTCCGAGCTGAGCATGATCGAGATGAGGTCGTTGCCCGCGCCGCTCGCCGCCTTTTCGTCCCACAATTTCTTGAACGCCGCGCCCATCTCGAACGCATGGCCGAGGCGGAACTGGCGGTTCTCGACCGTGTCGAACAGCTCGATATCGCCGAGCACGTCGGACCAGCGGGTGAGGTTGTGGCGCTCGGCCCAGGGGAAGTCGAACAGCTTGGCAAGCATCCCCGTGGTCAGCTCGATCGAGACCTTGTCGACCCAGTCGAACGTCTCTCCCACGGGAAGCGAATCGAGCACCTCGCCGGTGCGCGCGCGCGTCTCGACGCGCATCCGCTCAATCTCGCTCGGGCCGAACGCGGGGGCGACGGTGCGCCGCTGCGCGTTGTGCTTGGGCGGGTCCATGGCGATGAACATCGGCATGCGCACTTCGGCCTCGAGCACGCGCTGCGGATCGCCGGCCACGGTGATCCCGCCATATTCCCACGACGAAGAGAATATCTTCGGAAGCGATTCGATCAGGACGATCGGCTTGTAGGTCGAGACCGACCAGTAAGCGCCGAACTTCGAATCCTCGCACTTATGGACCGGCGCTTCGGCGCGTAGGCGGCGGAACGGCTCGTGCCACGCATAGTCGCGGTAGAGCTCGGCGCGGCTGACGTCGAGCGGATCGACCTGGGCTTCCACGTCGTGCGCGAGCGTCGCCATCGTCGCCTCTCCCCCGAGTCCTCTCGCGTTGCAGAATGCAACTACTGACAGGGATGTCAATGTCAGGGCCGCAAGGCTTGCGCCGCGTCCGCCGCCACTTCTCCCGCCTTCCGCCAGCGGCTTCGCCCGCGGATGGGTGTTCCTGATTTTAACACGCCAATGCGGAAGCGTCGCGCGGCGAAGCGGACGATCAGCGCGACCCATAAAGCCTGCCAAGCAAGCGCGGCGGCGTGCGGCCACAGCGCGGGTTCCTGCGCGGCGCGCGCGACCATCGTCAGCGGGGAGGAGATCGGCAGGATCGCGGCGAACG
>JACDGO010000509.1 GCA_013821585.1 Sphingomonadaceae bacterium | reverse complement strand
AGATGGGCGCGTGGTTCGTCGAGCACTTCAAACTCGATGTCGATTACCGCGTGATCGCGATGGAGGGCTGGGCACCCGAGGCCGCGCCCGGCTTTGGCTGGCCCGGGGGCCGCGTCTGGATCAATCCAAGTCCCAATGCAGCGAATCTTAACATGGCGCGCGCCTACGCCGGCACCGTGATGCTCGAAGGCACGACGCTCAGCGAAGGACGCGGCACGACCCATCCGCTGGAGGTGCTGTTCGGCGCGCCCGACATCGATGCCAAGGCCGTGCTGGCCGAATGCAGCCGCCTTGCTCCGGATTGGCTGACGGGCTGCGCAATTCGCGAGACCTGGTTCGAGCCGACCTTCCACAAGCACGCCAAGACGCTCTGCAACGGCTTGATGATCCATGCCGAGGGACGGTTCTACGATCACCGGACATTCCGCCCGTGGCGGCTGCAGGCGCTGACGTTCAAGGCGATCCGAAATCTCTATCCCGAGTATCCGCTCTGGCGAGACTTTCCCTACGAATACGAAATCAATAAACTGGCAATTGACGTAATAAACGGTGGTTCGGCTTTGCGCGAATGGGTTGATGATAGCACCTCCCAGTGTGCCCAAATGGATGCTGCTGCGGGACTGGATGAAGCGGCGTGGCTCAGCACTGTCACGCCGCTGTATCTCTACTGATGGCGATCGACGAGCCCCATCCTCGCATCTCCGAAGCCGACGCGGACCTAAGGATTGCGAGCAATCGCGGCGATGTCTATGCCACGTTGGCAAAGGCCGACCACCGCATTCTGGCACGCGACTATCGCGCGGCCGCTGCGTTCTACGGCGCCGTCGGCCGTTTGGCCAATGGCGGCGCCGAGATCGCACGTGACGATCTCCTGCGCGCGCGCGATGCGGCGTTTTGGCTTGATCGCCGGTTCGCAGAGCACCTTGCTGAGGGTCTTGACCATGCTGGACTGACTGTTGAGGAGCGGCATCCGCGATTCCAAAAGTCGCTCGAAATTATGCTTGGGATGCGGCCGCGTGATCCCGTGTCCGAGCGGTTCCCGCAGTTGCCGCTCAGCTATTTCTATCCCGATCTGGCATACTGCGATTTTGCGGACAGTCGCGAATTTCCATTCCGCGATCTGCTCCGTGAGCGCACTGAGGCCGTCCTCAGCGAAGCGGGATCGCTCATCGAAGCTGGAGGCGGTTTGGCGCCCTATCTGCGCCAGACCAGTGAGCGGCCTCAGGGAGATGTTCACGGTCTCCTAGAGAATTCCGACTGGAGTACGTTCGACCTGACGGAACGCGGTTTGCTCGTCGCCGAGCGGGTCGCACGCTGCCCGGTGACTTGTGCTACGCTGGACGCAGACGTGCCGCTATGCCGCATTTCGTCTCGAGCTCCCTCGCTGATGTTTTCATTGCTCCGTCCCGGATCCAAAATACCGCCGCACACCGGAATGTTGAACGTGCGTTTCGTTTGCCATTTGCCACTGATAGTTCCGCTCGGTTGCGGATTTCGTGTCGGTGACATCACCAGGAAATGGAAATTTGGCGAGCTGTTGGTATTCGATGACACGGTCGAGCACGAGGCTTGGAACAATAGCCGGCAGGATCGCTTGGTGCTGATATTCGACATCTGGCGGCCGGAATTGACCCTGGTGGAGCGCGAGCAAATCCAGGCGCTGTTCCAAATCGTGGATTCCTACTGAGCGCGCGTTCCGGCTAATCAGTGCTTCTTGCGCGTCAGTTCGCGCATCGCGCCATCAAGCCCCTCGAGCGTCAGCGAGTACATCGATCCTCCGACCAGTTCCCTGAGCATCTTGGTCGATTGCGAGTAGCCCCATTGCTTCTCGGGAACGGGATTAAGCCAGACCGTGGCGGGGTAGACGTGCGCGACGCGGCGCATCCACTCGGCGCCGGCTTCCTCGTTGAAATGCTCGACCGATCCGCCCGGGTGGGTGATCTCGTAAGGGCTCATCGCCGCATCGCCGACGAACACCACCTTGTAGTCGTGGCCGAACTTGTGGAGGACGTCCCAGGTGTTGGTCCGTTCCGACCAGCGGCGGCGGTTGTCCTTCCACACTCCTTCGTAAAGGCAGTTGTGGAAGTAGAAGAACTCCATGTTCTTGAACTCGCTCGTCGCCGCGCTGAACAATTCTTCGACCAGTTTGATAAACGGGTCCATCGATCCGCCGACGTCGAGGAACAGCAGC
>JACDGO010000041.1 GCA_013821585.1 Sphingomonadaceae bacterium | reverse complement strand
CGGCGATGGACACCGTGACAGAAGCCGACATGGCGATCGTCATGGCGCAGTTGGGCGGGCTCGGCGTGCTCCACCGCAACCTGTCGGTCGAGGAGCAGGCGGCGGCGGTGCGCGCGGTCAAGCGCTTCGAAAGCGGCATGGTCGTCAACCCGATCACGATCCGCGCCGAGCAGACCTTAGGCGATGCGCGCGCGCTGATGGAGCGGCACCGCATCTCGGGCATTCCGGTTGTCGAGGCGTCGGGGCGGCTGGTCGGCATCCTCACCCACCGCGACGTGCGCTTCGCGGGCGACCCGTCGCAGCCGGTCGGCGAGCTGATGACGCACGACAACCTCGCCACCGTCACCGCGGGCGTCTCACAAGAGGAAGCGCAACGGTTGCTGCACCAGCGCCGGATCGAGAAACTGCTCGTCGTCGATGACGATTATCGCTGCGTCGGCCTGATTACGGTCAAGGACATCGAGAAGGCCGTGACATATCCCGACGCGACCAAGGATGCGTCGGGGCGGCTGCGCGTCGCCGCGGCGACAACGACAGGCGACGCGGGGTTCGAGCGGACCGAAGCACTGATCGACGCCGAATGCGACCTGATCGTCGTCGACACCGCGCACGGTCATTCGAAGATGGTCTCGGCCGCGGTCGAACGCATCCGTAAGCTCAGCAATTCGGTTCAGATCGTCGCAGGGAACGTCGCGACAGGGGAGGCCACGCGCGCGCTAATCGGCGCGGGCGCGGACGGGGTGAAGGTCGGGATCGGGCCGGGGAGCATCTGCACGACGCGGGTGATCGCGGGGGTGGGTGTGCCGCAGCTTACCGCGATCATGGATTCGGCGGAAGAAGCGGCGAAGTCCGGCGTGCCGGTGATCGCGGACGGCGGTCTGCGCACCTCGGGCGACATCGCCAAGGCGCTCGCGGCGGGCGCGTCCTCGGTGATGGTCGGATCGCTTCTTGCGGGAACCGACGAAGCGCCGGGAGAGACCTTCCTCTATCAGGGGCGAAAGTTTAAATCCTATCGGGGCATGGGCTCCGTCGGCGCGATGGCGCGCGGTTCGGCCGACCGCTATTTCCAGCAGGACATCACGGACCAGCTGAAGCTCGTCCCCGAGGGGATTGAGGGTCAAGTCGCGTTCAAGGGGCCGGCGAAGGACGTCATCCACCAGCTCGTCGGCGGGGTGAAAGCGGCGATGGGTTACACCGGTGCGAGGACGATCGCCGATCTGCAGGCGCGCGCCAGCTTCGTCCGGATCACCGGCGCGGGGCTTCGCGAAAGCCACGTTCACGACGTCAACATCACGCGCGAGGCGCCGAACTACCCCACCCGATGACTCCCGCCGCGCGACTTCAGGCTGCGATCGAACTGCTCGACGCGATCGTGGCGTCGGCCGCCGACAATGGCCCCGCCGCCGACACGATCATCGCCGACTGGTTCCGCAAGCGGCGCTACGCGGGGTCGGGCGACCGGCGCGCGGTGCGCGAGCTGGTCTATCGCGCGATCCGTGGCTTCGGCGATCCGCCCGAGAGCGGGCGCGCGGCGATGGCGGGGCTTGCCGATGGCGATCCCGATCTGGCCGCGGCGTTCGACGGGTCGGGTTACGGTCCGGCCGCGCTGACTCCCGAAGAGCCGCGCGCGATCCCGAAGGCGATGCCCGACTGGCTCGGGGGGCTGATCGATGGTGCGGAGCACGCCGCTTTGCTCGAACGCGCCCCGCTCGACTTGCGCGCGAACCGGCTCAAGACGACGCGCGACGCGATGCTCGCGGCGTTTCCGGGCGCGAGCGCGTTCGGAACCAATTGCGTGCGGCTCGATCCGCCGATCACGATCGAGAACCGGCCCGAGCACCGGGACGGCCTGATCGAAGTGCAGGACGCGGGCAGCCAGCTCGCCGTCGCCGCGTGCCGCGCCACGGCGGGAATGGTCGTGGTCGATTTGTGCGCGGGGGGCGGCGGCAAGACGCTGGCGCTGGCCGCCGACATGGCGGGGAAGGGGCGGCTGATCGCCTGCGACACCGATCGCACGCGACTTTCGAAGCTATCGCCACGCGCCGCGCGCGCGGGCGCCGTGGTCGAGGACAGGCTACTCGACGGCGAGCGCGAGACGGCGATGCTCGCCGATCTCGACGGCGCTGCGGACGTCGTCCTTGTCGACGCGCCCTGCTCGGGTTGCGGGACGCTGCGCCGCAATCCGGAGGCGCGCTGGCGGCTGTCGCCCGAGCGGCTCGACCGCGTGCTCGCGGTACAGCGCCATGTGCTCGCGCTCGCCGCGCCGGTGGTGCGCCCGGGCGGCGCGCTGGTCTATGCGGTCTGCTCGCTGATCGATGCCGAGGGCGCGGGGCAGGCCGCGAACTTCCTCGCGGCGCACCCCGACTGGACCGCGGAACCGCCCTTTGCCGAGGGGTGCGCGCGCGGCCCGGGGCGTATCCTTTCGCCAAGCCATGACGCCACCGACGGATTTTTCGTCGCGCGCCTCGTTCGGCCATGCTAAGCGCCGGGCTTAAATGGTTTTGGAGACCCTGATGCGCCTGACGCCCCCGGCCCTCGCGCTCGCGACCCTTCTCGCCGCCGTGTCGAGCGTAAGCCACGGCGAGCGCCCCACGGCCGGCGTCGATCCGCGCTCGGCGGCGCTAGTGATGGAAGGAAACGCCGACGCCGCGGCGGGCCGCCTCGAAGCCGCGAACGACGTGCTCGAAAGCGCGCTCGCGGTCGATCCGCGCAATCGCATGGCGTTCGTGTCGCTCGCCAAGGTGGCGACGCGGCAGGGTCTGCCCGGCAAGGCGATCCGTCTCTATCGCGAGGCGCTGTCGCTCGAGCCCAACGACATCGCGGCGATCGCGGGGCAGGGCGAGGCGATGGTCGCCAAGGGCGCCGTGACCAAGGCGCGCGAGAATCTCGCCAAGCTCAAGGGCTTGTGCATTGGCAACTGCCCCGAGCAGGTCGCGCTCGCGGCAGCCATAGAGCACGGCTCGGCCGGACCCGAACTCTCGGCGCAGGCGGTGACGCCGCATCCGACCGCGAGCCCGATCAAACCGCAATAAGGCGCGCTAGGCCCGCGAACTCCTCGATCGAGAGCGTCTCCGCGCGGCGCACCGGATCGATGCCGAGCGCCGTCATCGCCTCCGCCGCGCCTGCGACGCCTTTCAGGCTTTGCCGCAGCATCTTGCGACGTTGGCCGAACGCGGCGGCGGTCAGGCGTTCGAGCGTCGCCGGCTTGACGCCCAGGGGCGCAGGCTTCGGGACGATGTGGACGACCGCCGACATCACCTTGGGCGGCGGCGTGAAGGCGGAGCGATGCACCTTCATCGCGATACGCGGCGTGCTGCGCCACTGGGCCAGGACCGCGAGACGGCCATAAGCGGAGGAATCGGGCGCGGCGACGATGCGCTCGGCGACCTCGACCTGAAACATCAGCGTCAGCGACGCCCATCGCGGCGGCCAGTCGCCGCCGCCGAGCCAGTCGACGAGCAGCGCGGTGCCGACATTATACGGCAGGTTCGCGACGACATGCCCGCCGGGCGGAAGGACACGGTCTAGCGGCAGCTTCAGCGCGTCGCCTTCGATCACGCGCAATTTTCCCGGATGCGCCCCGGCCAGCTCCGCGAGCGCCGGCAGGCAGCGCCGATCCCGTTCCACCGTCGTAACGATCGCGCCGCGGTCGATCAGGGCGCGGGTCAAGCCGCCCGGCCCGGGGCCGACCTCGTAAACCTCAGCGGTCGTAGAAAAATCCGGAATCCCGGCGATGCGGTCAAGCAGCTGCGCGTCGAGAAGGAAATTCTGCCCGAGCGCCTTCGACGCTTTCAGTCCGTGGCGCGCGATGACCTCGCGCAGCGGCGGCCGCGCGCCCGTCAAGCCGCGCAGGCGTAGGCGGCGCGCGTTTCGGTCGCCCGCGCCGCGAGCTGGAGCGCCGCGATCATCGCGCCGGGATTGGCGATGTCCTGCCCGGCGATGCCGAACGCGGTGCCGTGATCGGGCGCGGTGCGGACGATCGGCAAGCCGAGCGTCACATTGACGCCCTCGTCGAAATGCAGCGTCTTCAGGGGGATCAACGCCTGGTCGTGATAGAGGCAGATCGCCGCGTCATATTCGGCGCGGGCGCGGGCGTGGAACATCGCGTCGGCCGCCGTCGGTCCGCTCGCTTCGATTCCTTCGGCGCGCAGAATCTCTATCGCGGGGATGAGGAAGTCGATCTCCTCGCGGCCGATCGCGCCGTTCTCGCCCGCGTGCGGATTGAACCCCGCGAAGGCGAGGCGCGGACGCTCGATGCCGAAGTTGCGCTGAAGCCCGCGCACCGTCGCGCGCGCCTTCGCGACGATCATCTCGACCGAGAGCAGCGCCGAAACCTCGGCGAGCGGAACATGCGTCGTCACCGGCACGACCTTGAGCGTCGGCCCGGCGAGCATCATCACCGCGTTGTCGCTCGAGACGCCGCAGCGCTCGGCGACGAATTCGGTCTGGCCGGGATGCGCGAAGCCGATCGCATAGAGTTGCTGCTTCGACACCGGCCCCGTGACGAGCGCGCGCGCCGTTCCCGAGCGGGCGAGGCCCGCCGCCATTTCGAGCGAATCGAGCGAGCAGCGCGCCCCTTCGAGATTGGGCGTGCCCGGCGTGATCGGCCCCGGATCCTCGACCTGGAGCAGCGGCAGCGCGCTACCGAACGCCTCGACGGCTTCGCGCGGATCGCGGATGCGCGCGACCGGACCGAGCCATACCGCCTCGATCGAGCGGATGTCACCGACCGCGAAGAACGGCGCGAGGCGCGCACGATCGCGCGACAGCCACGCCTTTGCGGCGATCTCCGGTCCGATTCCGGCCGGATCGCCGAGCGACACCGCGATCGGCGCGTCCGTATCGGGCAGGCTAGCGATAGTCGATCACCGCATCGCGACGCAGGTCGCGCAAATAGCGCTGGGCGCGCGCGTTGACCCGCGTTTCCTCGATCTGCGAGCGGATCGCGTCGGGAGACGGCGCGCCTGACGCCGCCGCCTCGTCGCGACCGCACAGCACAAGCACGCGCACGCCCTCGGTCGGCGACCCAAACGGAGGAGTCGACTGGCCGATGGACAGGCGCAGCAGCATGTCCTGCAACGCGGGCGGAAGGTCGCGCACCCGCACCTGATCGTTGTCGATGACTTCCGCGCCTTGCGCCGCCGCGACCTCCGTCGCCTTGCCGCAGCCCCGCATCGCCTGCGTCGCTTTCGCGAAAGACTCGGCCCGCGCGGTCGCGGCCGCCTGCGCCGTTCCTTCGGGGAATTTAATCGTAAGCTGGCGCAGGTTGAGCGTCGCGTCGCGCGGATCGGCGGTCAGCACCTGGCGGCTGTCGACGAGATAGAGAATCGAAAAGCCGCCGGGCACCGCGACCGGCCCCGCGATCTGACCAACCGTCAGCTCCTGGATCGACGATGCGAGCGCATCGGGAAGCTGCGCCGCGCGCACCCAGCCAAGGTCGCCGCCGACGGCGGCGGTCGACGCTTCGGAGAATTGGCGCGCATAGGCGGTGAACGAGCCGCCCTGTCGCACCTGATCCATGATCTTGCGGCCGTTGGCGAGGATCTCGGCCGAATTTTCGGGCGTCGCCGAAAGATAGATTTCCCCGACGTGATATTCGCGCGTGCCCTTCGCCGCCTCAAGCCGGTCCATGATCGCCTGGACCTCCTCGCCGCTGACGTTGACGAACGGCTCGACGCGGCGGCGCAGCAGCCGGCTCCACGCGAGCTCGCCCTGAATCTGGCGCTTGATCGAGCGGTCCGACGAGCCGTTCTCGCGCACATAAGCGCCGAGCTGCGCGGGTGTGCGGCGGAAACGCTCGGCGACGCGGGAATAGCCTTGGTTGATCTCCGCCGGCGTGATTTCGATCTCGTTGGCTTTCGCTTCCTGGATCTGCAGCGTCTCGTCGATCAGGTTTCTGAGCACCTGGAGGCGCAGCCGGTCTTTCTCCTCGTCGGAGACCCGCCCGCCATTGGCGAGGATGATCAGCGCGAGCCTCTGGTCGATGTCGGTCCCGGTGATGATCTCTCCGTTGATGATCGCCGTCGCCTTGCGCAGGTTCGGATCGACCTTGCCAAAGGTCGTCAGATCGTGCGGAAGGTTCAGTCCGGTATCGGGAACCTGGGCCGTGTCCGAGACGGTTTGCGCCGATACATCCGCGGCGATGAGCGCGCACGCCGCGGCGAGCACGACCTTGCTTCGTGTCTTCAAGTCTTGTCCCGTCCCTCGTGAAATCGCGTCGGGCCGCTTTGCCCATGCCCGGCTGAACGGGGCCTTAGCGGCCGAGGCCGCGGAAGGCCAGCCTGAGCTGGAAGCTGTTGCCGCGCCGCGCGTCGCCCGTCGTGTCATAGTCGCGCTTCCACGTCAGGCCGAGGTCGAGGCATTCGTCGGTATACGCGATCCCGATCCGGTGCCGCACCGGCTGATAGCCGTCGGCCAAGGACAAGGGATCCTCGCTGCGGTCGGTCAGATCGAGGATCGCCGAGCCGAATACCGAGATATATTTGGTCACCTGGATGCGACCGCCGATCCGTGCTTCCTCGCGGTCGCGCAAATCCTCGAGTTGCGGACCGATGTTGCGGTTGAGCCGGAGGTAGCCGAGCAGGACATAGGTGCGCGCGCTGCCGATCGTCGCGTCGACCTCGTTGCGGCGGATCGCGAGATTGTCCTTGTCGAGCCGGAAGCGTTGCGTGATGCTGACGAAATCGCGATATTTTACCGTGTAGCGCCCGACGATGTCCGACGTGCGGGCGGTGAGGCCGGTGCCGTCGGGGAAGAGCGACGGGCGGTTGCCGAACCGGTAGCTCTGGCCGACGGTCGCCGTGACCCCGATGCCCGGCGCGTCATAGGCCCAGTCGAACCCATAGGTGACGCGGACCCCGTCTTCCCAGCGATCGTAGCCGGGAAAGCGATTTAGTGCGAAAAGATTGCTGTCCTCGAGATCGACCGCTCGCGCGTCCTCGTTGGGCAGGTTGAGGTTGCCCGTCACCGGCGAGGCGACGAGTTGAACGCGCGGCGTCAGCCGCTGCGTTCCGCCGAGGAAGGCGCCGATGAACGGCCAGCGTATTTCGGCCGCCGCGGCGGCGATGGCGCGCCCCTGAAATCCGCCCTCTCCGCGATAGAGCGCGGTGGTGGTCAGCGCGTTCTCGTCGCTGTGATAGACGTCTCCGCGTGCATAGGCGGTGAGCAGGATTTCCTGCCCGAGCGGCGTCAGGCGCCGCAAATCCCAGCGCGCGCCGACGAAGGCGCGCTGCGTGTCCTGCCCCTCGGTGCGGCCGAGCGCGAGCGAGTTCAGTTGCAGCTCGACCTTGCCGCCGAAAACGGGATCCTCGAAGCGGCGGCGATAGTCGATCTCCGGCAACGCGACCGGTATCTGGCCTTGCAGCTCGCCGGTGCGCAGCGTCTGCACCGCCCAGCCGGCGAGCGAGAAATAGCTGTCTTCGCCGATCCGCTCGACCTTGATGACCGACCGCAGCCGGTCGTCGCGCGAAATGTCGTAGCGTTTAAGAAAAGTGCGGTCGGTCGCGCGGCGGATCGACGCGGTGATGCTCCAATAGGGATCGAGCTGAAAACGCCCGGTCGCGTCGATATAGCCGCGGAAGTCCTCGCGCGAACTGCCTCCCCCCAGCGTCGTCGGTATAAGCGAGCTGTAGGTGGCATAGCCCGTGACCTGATAGGCGCCATTGTCGGTCAGCGCGCGATATTGCCCGACGAGCAGCGGCAACGCGTTCGTATAGATGTGCGGAGACAGCGTCAGGTCGCGGTTCGACGCGATCTTGTAATAATAGGGCAGCGTCACCTCGAGCCCGTTGACGTGCGAATAGCGCAGGTCGGGGACGAGCAGGCCGCTGCGCCCGCCGTCGCCGAGCGGGAGCGACAGGCCGGGAATGACGAACAACGGCAGGCCGAACAGATGGAGGCGCGCGTTCTTGAAGCTGATCTGCTTGCCCGCGGGATCGTGAACGATGCGCAGCGCGGTGATTTGCCAGCTCGGCGTGCGCGGGCAGCCGTCGTCGCCCACGACCGGACAGGGCGTGTAAGCGGCGTTGTCGAGCGTCGTAACCCCATCGACGCGCGTGCCGTGCTGCGCGGCCAGCCGTCCGCCGTCGGCCAGCACGAGCAAGAGATTCTCGACAACGCCGTCCTTCAGGGTGTCGGTGAGCGTAACCTTGTCGCCGTAAGCGGTGTCGCCGCCCGGATTGACCACCGCGACGTTGCCGTCGGCCACGACCTCGCCCGTCTTGCGGTTCCAGACGATGCGGTCGGCGCGGACGCGGTTGCCTTCGCGAAACATGCGCACGTCGCCGGTCGCGGTGACGATGTCGCGGTTATCGTCATATTCGAGCTGGCCGGCGGCGAAGTCGACCTGATCGTCCGCGGAGGCGGCCTGCGCGACCGACGGCCGCGGCGGCGGGGGCTGAACGGCGCGCGGCTGGAGATCCTGCGCCATCGCCGCGGAAGCGAGCGCGAGCGGCGCCGCCGCCAGCAGGATCATCTGGATACGCGTCACGCCTGCTCACTCGATCCTGCCGGGCACCAACGCCCGCGCCTATCGCACCGCCGCGCCCCGACCGCAATCGCCGCGCTATGCGGCGGCGGCGGCGGGCGCTAACAGCCGTTCAGCCGAGTCATTTCCAGCGAGACCTGCCCCCGATGAATGTCACTTTCCTGTCCGCCCTTCCCGAAACCTGGACGAGCCTTGCGCTACTCGCCGGCAAGGACGGCGTCGCCGCCGCGACCGCCGACCGTCCGCATGCCGAAGGGCTCGACGCCGCGGCGCGGCTTGCGCGCTTCGATGGCGAGGCGGGAAGCATCGCCGAAAATGTGTTCGCCGAAGGCGGCGTCGCGCGGCGCATTCTGCTCGCGGGCGTCGGTGCTGGCGGCGCCGAGGATTACGAGAAGGCGGGAGCGGCGCTCGTCGCGCGGCTGCTGACTTCGGGCGAGACCAAGCTCGTCATCGACGCGGGCGACGCATCGCTCGACGCGGTGATGTGCCTCGCCTCGGCGGCGGTGCTGCGCGGTTGGCGGCAGGACCGCTGGCGCACGCGCCTTCCCGAAAAGCAGAAGCCGACGCTGACCGACGTCGCGATCGTCACATCGCACGGCCGCGCGAAGGATGGCTGGACGAACGTCAAGGCCGTCACGGAGGGCGTGGCGTTCACGCGCGAGCTCGTGACCGAACCGCCGAACCTTCTCTATCCGGAAAGCTTCGTCGAGAGGTGCGGCCGCCTCGCCGACGCGGGCGTCGACATCCAGGTGCTCGACGAGGGCGCGATGGAGGCGGCGGGCATGGGCGCGCTGCTTGGCGTGGGCCAGGGCTCGGCGCGCGCGTCGCGGCTGCTCGTGCTGCGCTGGGACGGGACGAAGGGCGCTGCCAAGACGCCGGTCGTGTTCGTCGGCAAGGGCGTGACCTTCGACACCGGCGGAATCTCGCTCAAGCCCGGTCCCGGCATGGAAGACATGAAGTGGGACATGGGCGGCGCGGGCGCGGTCGCGGGCGCGATGCTCGCGCTCGCGGGGCGCAAGGCGAAGGCGCATGTCGTCGGCGTCTGCGCGCTCGTAGAGAACATGCCCGACGGCAACGCCCAGCGCCCCGGCGATATCGTCACCTCCATGTCGGGGCAGACGATCGAGATTTTGAACACCGACGCTGAAGGACGGCTGATCCTGTGCGACGCGTTGACCTGGGCGCAGAAGAACCTGTCGCCCAAGGTGATCGTCGATCTGGCGACGCTGACCGGCGCGATGGTAATCAGTCTCGGCCATGAATATGGCGGGATGTTCGCCAACGACGACGGTCTCGCCGCGCAGCTGAACGCCGCGGGCGCGGCGGCCGGCGATCCGCTGTGGCGGATGCCGCTCGGCGACGCTTACAACAAGCTGATCGACAGCCAGATCGCCGACATGAAGAACGTCGGCCCGCGCGAAGGCGGATCGATCACCGCCGCACAATTCCTCCAGCGCTTTATCGAAGACGGCGTGAAGTGGGCGCATCTCGACATCGCCGGCATGGCGTGGGCGGCGAAGGCGGGCGCGGTGTGGGAAAAGGGCGCGACCGGCTACGGTGTGCGCCTGCTCGACCGGTTCGTTGCGGACAATCACGAAGAGTAGGGGGGAGAAGAACCACCCCCCCAACCCCTCCAGCAAGTGCTGGGGGGGAGTCCGTTCGGCGCATGCTGAAAGACTCCCTCCACGACTTCGTGGAGGGGTCGGGGGTGGTTCTTCTTCCTGACTTGCCCTGACCGGCCTCCCCGCCTAAAGGCGCGCGCATCCCCGCAACCCCAACACCGGAGCCGCACCAGTCATGGCCGCGACGCGCACCTTTTCGATCATCAAGCCCGACGCCACACGCCGCAACCTGACCGGCGCGGTCACCAAGATGCTCGAGGAGGCGGGCCTGCGCGTCGTCGCGTCGAAGCGTCTGCGGCTGACTAAGGAGCGCGCCGGGGGGTTTTACGCCGTCCACCGCGAGCGGCCTTTCTTCGGCGATCTCGTCAGCTTCATGACCTCGGGTCCGGTCGTCGTGCAGGTGCTCGAAGGCGATGATGCGGTGAAGCGC
>JACDGO010000508.1 GCA_013821585.1 Sphingomonadaceae bacterium | reverse complement strand
GCATAGGGCCGGTGGGCAAGCAGCTGCTCGTCCATCCAGACCTCGTGCCCGGCGACGCGCAGCGCCTGCGCGACCATCCGGGCATTCGAGATCGCCGGCCGCGCATAGGAAATGAAGATTTTCGCCGCCATGCCCCGATCCCGCAGGCAGCCCTCCGCCCGGACGGCCAGCAGCGCGAAAGAAGCAACCGAACGGCCCGTCAGTCAAGCGCGAAGGGCAGAGGCTACAGCGCCGCCGGCCAGTGGTCCTTTTGGAGCGGGGGGAGCGAATCGATCTCCGCGCGGGTCAGGCGGGTCGCGACGCTGCCGTCGTCGCGGACGGAGATCGAGCGGACCGGGATCGCGCGTAGCGCTTCCCCCACCCCGCCGACGCCGCCCGTCGAGACGATGACATAGTTGAGCCTGAGGCCGTCGCTCTCGGCCATCGCCTCGACGATCTTCCCGGCCTCGCCGCCCGGTCCCTCGACGCGCGCGCCGATCAGCGCGCCCAAGGGTGTCAGCGGCCCGGCTTCGGCGGCCTTCGCGCCGCTGTCCTCGACGGTCGCCTGCCGCCCAAGCCAACGCCAGATGCCGACGAGATTGACCAATGTGAGGAATCCGTTGGTCGCGAGCAGGTTGGTTTGTCCGGTCCCGATCGCGACGATCGTCCAAGCAACCGAGCCGACGGTGAAGACGACGAACCCCCATCCGGTCACACGCGCACCGAGGTTCGCCGCGGTCATCATCGCCGCGATCATCGTCGCGATGGGCGCGACCCAGCCGGCTACCTCGTTCATCGAACCTGCCATCACCAACGGCGTAGCGGGCGCGCGAAGCGAGGGGAAGCGGTTGACCACGCGCCCTGCACGCCCCACATGCGAGGAATGCTGATCGAGACCGAAACGACGCCGAACCCGGCGACGCTCAAGTTCCTCCCCGGCCGCGCGGTGATGGATATGGGCACGCGCGATTTCGCGACGCCCGAGGAGGCCGAAGCCTCGCCGCTCGCCGAAGCGCTGTTCGGCCTGGGCGACGTGACCGGCGTGTTCTTCGGACGCGACTTCGTGTCGGTGACGGCGGGACCGGGCGTTGGCTGGAGCGCGCTAAAGCCCGACGTGCTGTCGATCCTGCTCGATCATTTCAGCGCGGAGATGCCGCTGTTCAAACCGGCGAGCGCGAACGGCATTTCCGTCCCGACGGAAGGCGCATCCGACGATCCCGCCGATGCCGACATCATCGACCAGATCAAGGATCTGATCGAAACGCGCGTGAGGCCCGCAGTCGCGAACGACGGCGGCGACATCGTCTATCAGGGATTCGACAAGGGGCGCGTCTATCTTAAGATGCAGGGTGCGTGCTCGGGTTGTCCCTCATCGACCGCGACGCTCAAGCAGGGGATCGAGTCGCTGCTCAAATATTATGTCCCCGAGGTGACCGAAGTGCTCGCCGTCTGATGGCGAAGCCGCTCGACGACGCCGCGCTCGACCAGCTCTTCCGCAAGGCCCGCTCCTATAACGGCTATTTGGCAGGGCCGGTGACGCGCGCCGACATGGACGCGATCTGGGAATTGATGAAGTTCGGTCCGACTTCGGCGAACATGCTGCCGGCGCGCCTCTTGTGGTGCGAAAGCGCGGACGCCAAGGCAAAACTCGCCGCGCTCGCGCTCCCGGCCAACAAACCAAAGATCTTGAACGCGCCCGTGACCGTGATCATCGGCATGGACCTGGAGTTCTACGAGCAGCTTCCCGAGCTTTTCCCACCCGCCGACGCGCGCAGCTGGTTCGTCGGCAACGCGCCGCTGATTGAGGCGAGCGCGTTTCGCAACTCGTCGCTGCAGGGCGCCTATTTCTTCATCGCGGCGCGCGCGCTCGGCTTCGATACCGGGCCGATGTCGGGCTTCGACAATGCCGCCGTCGATGCTGCGTTCTTCTCGGGAACCGCGATACGTTCGAATTTCATCACGACACTCGGTCATGGCGATCCGGCGACGATCTTCGGGCGACTGCCGCGGCCAGGCTTCGAGCGCTTCAACACCATCGCGTAGGAGCCCGAATGATCCTCGCGATCGAAACGGCGAGCGCCGCCTGCTCGGTCGCCCTCATTGACGGTTCTACGATCGTCGCCGCCGCGCACGAGGTCGTCGGGCGCGGGCACGCCGAGCGGTTGCTGCCGATGATCGCCGCGCTTCCTGGCGGGGGACGCGCCGATGCGATCC
>JACDGO010000507.1 GCA_013821585.1 Sphingomonadaceae bacterium | reverse complement strand
GCCGACGATCGAGCAGCAACGCGCGGTGCAGCGGGCGGCGCGCAAGAAGACGGCCGATGCCGCTGCCGCTGCTGCCGCAGAACAGGCGGCGAAGGCGGCTAAGGCCGCCGAGCTTGCCGCCGCGCGCGCGAACCCCGCGCGGTTGTGGGTCCAGATCGCGACCGGCAACAACGAAAGCGGGCTGCCGCTGACCTGGCGGCGCATCCACGACGCGAACGCCGAGGCCTTGAAGGGCCGCTCGGCGTGGAGCGCGCCCTATAAGGCGACCAACCGGCTCCTCGTCGGCCCGGTGAAGTCGCCCGCCGACGCACGCGCGCTCGTCTCCGCGCTCGCCAAGGGCGGTGTGAAGGCGACGACCTTTGGCAGCGACGCGGGGCAGGAGGTTGCCAGGGTCGGCGGCAAATGACCCCGCGCGCTCCCTATGCGAGCGACCCCGCGCTCAGCCGCGGGCGGCAATATTTCGAAACGATCGGCGAGACGCGTGGCCCGCGCACCGCCTTCCAACGCGACCGCGACCGCGTGATCCATTCCACGGGCTTCCGGCGCTTGCGCCACAAGACGCAGGTGTTCGTCGCGCCCGACGGCGATCATTTCCGCGTCCGCCTGACTCATAGCATCGAGGTGGCGCAGATCGGCCGCACGATCGCGCGCGCGGTCGGCCTCGACGAGGATCTGACCGAGGCACTGTGCCTCGCCCACGACATCGGCCATCCGCCGTTCGGCCATGCGGGGGAGTATGCATTGAAGGTCGCGATGGCCGATGCCGGCGGCTTCGATCATAATGCCCAGACCCTCCGGATGGTGATGCTGCTCGACGCGCCCTACCCGCGCTGGCCGGGGCTGAACCTGAGCTGGGAGGTGCTCGAGGGGCTCGCCAAGCACAACGGCCCGGTCGCATCACCCGGCTGGGCGCTCGCGGGGGCCGATGCGGCGCTCTCGCTCGACTTGACCCGCTGGCCATCGCTCGAGGCGCAGGTCGCCGCGGTCGCCGACGACATCGCCTATGACAACCACGACATCGACGACGGCATCCGCGCGGGGCTGCTCGATCGCGAGACGTTGCTCGCGCAACCCTTCGTCAAGAAACGCTGGGAGGCGGTGAAGCGGCGCTACCCCGATGTCGCCGATACGCGGCTGATGCCCGAACTGATCCGCCAGCAGATCGGCGCGATGGTCAACGACGTGATCGCGGCGACGCGCGAGCGGGTGCGCGAAGAGGGCGCGCGTTCGATCGAGGATATCAGGGGCGCCGGCCGCGCGCTCGCGTGCTTTTCCGACGCGATGGGCGCCGAGGAACGCGCGTTCAAACGCTTCATGTATGCCGAGCTCTACCATCATCCGCGCCAGACCGAGGTGGCGAGCGTCGCGCAGGGCATCGTCGCCGCGCTCGCCGCTGCTTATCGCGCCGATCCCGAGCGCCTTCCCGGCGAATGGCGCGCGACGCTGCCCGAGGCCGAACCGCAGCGCAGCCGCCACATCGCCGACTTCATCGCGGGGATGACCGACCGCTACGCGATCGCGCGCTATCGCGAAGTCGTAGGGCCGGTCGATTTGCCCGAAGGGTTTTAGGGACCGCGCTTGAGCGGCGCTAGCAGCGCCTTGTCGAGCTTCGCCGCCACACCGACGCTTCGCCCCGCGAGATTCGGAACCGAATAGTGGAGCGCGCTCCCGAGAATCTGCGCACTTTCGGAAAGCGTCAATCCATAGTCTTGCTCCAGCCATCGGATGAGGCCAGTGGTCGCCGATGTCAGCGCTTCGTCAAGCGAGCCGCCCTGGCCCAGCACCATGATCTGGGTGGGCGATTCGACGCGAGGCGTGTTGATCGCCTTGCCCTTGATGACGTCGACGGTGAATTCGACGTCCATTGAGGTTTCGAGGGCATATTGCGACGTCTCGCCGTCGCCTTGCAGGGCATGGGCATCGCCGAGATAGAGCAGTGCGCCCGGCTGCTGGACGGGAAGATAGACAGTATTCCCTTCGACGACTTCGTTGAAATCCATGTTGCCGCCGAACTGTCCCGTGTCTCCTGTGGAAATTGGGGGCGATCCCGCTCCGGGCGCGACCGCAAGGCCGCCCAGCATCGGGCGAACGGGCACCGAATATCCCTTAGAGCCCGATTCAAAAGTTTATCAGGCCCAGCAATATCTTGCGAGTCTTCGGGTAAGGATGCGCACATTTGCGATATAGGCCCAGGC
>JACDGO010000506.1 GCA_013821585.1 Sphingomonadaceae bacterium | reverse complement strand
CCGCGACGGCGACCGCCCCGATTCCGAGCGCGAGGCCGCTGCTTCCCGCCTGCCGCCACAACAGCCAACCAAGCCACAGCGCGGTCAGTGCCATCGGCACGGCGAGGATGCGCCGCAGCCGCTCCATCCACGCGCCGGGCTTCGGCAGCCGCCGCCGGATCGCGGGGACGAAGCCGACGAACAGGAACGGAAGCGCGAGGCCCAGCCCCAGTCCCGCGAAGACGCCCATCGCTGCGGCCACGGGCAGGACAAGCGCCGCGCCGAGCGCCGCCCCGAGGAATGGCCCGGTGCACGGCGTCGCGATGAACGCTGCGAGCGCGCCGGTCAGAAAGCCGCCGCGCGCATCGACACCGCCGGCAAGCGTCGGCAACGCGAACAGCCCGGCAAGGTTAAGTGCGAGCGCGACGACCAGCAGCAGTAGCAACAGCACGACGCGCGCGTCCTGCAACTGGAACGCCCAGCCCGCCTTCAATGCCAGCATCGTCGCGCCGAGCGCGACGCAGGTCGCGATCGCGCCGCCCGCATAGGCGAGCGCCTCGCGCCGCGCAGCGCGCTCGTCGGTTCCGGCTTGCGCGAGGCTCAGCGCTTTTAGGCTCAGGATCGGGAACACGCAGGGCATGACGTTGAGGATCAGCCCGCCGAGCAATGCGCCGCCGATCGCGAAGAGAATCGCCGCCAGACCACCGGCGTCCGCTTCGGGCGCCGGCCCCGGCGTCGCGGTCAGCGAGAGGCCGCGCCCGCCGCCGATCGCGAGCACGCCGCCGATCGGCGCGGTATTCGAATCCTTCGGCGCGGAAAGCGTCGCGATCAGCCTGTCGCCGTCGCGGGCGAAGCGCTGCGGCGCGGCGTCGACGATCGTTCCGTTGGCGAGCGGGAAGAAGTGCGGATCGGCGAGCGCCGCACCCGCCGGATAAGGGATGGCGATGCGAAGCACGTCGCTTTCGCGCGCGAAATGCGCGTCGGCCCCGAGCGGCGCGGGGAGCGCGGCGCGCCACGCGTCGAAACGCGCGGCCCGATCCTTCGCGCCGTCGCCGACCTTCAGGTCGAGCGCGAAGTCGCCGTGCTCGGGCACGCAAATCTTGTCGGTGCAGGCAAGCCAATTGGCCGACAGCCGCAGCGGCAACGCAGCGCCCTTCGCCAGTCCGCCCGGCACATGCACCCGAAACAGCAGCGCATGCTCGCCCTCGAACACATAGTTCATCAACCCCGCGATGGTCAGCGTCTTGGGCACCGGAAACGCGGGCGCACCAGCGACGACGCCCGGCGGCAGCGTCCATTTGAACACCGGCTCGAACCCCGCTTCGCCGGGATTCGACCAATAGCCATGCCAGCCGGGCGCGGGCCGCATATCGAGCGCGAGCGTCACGTCGCTCCCCGCCGCGGGCGCGCTGCTCTCGGCGACCAATTGCGCGGCGATGTGCGTCGTTTGCGCGAGCGCCGGGGCCGCGAGCGTCATCAGCGTGACGCACAAGGCGAGGAGGCGCGACAATCGCATGGCGCGCGCTATAGGCTGGCCGCGACCGCTTCGATACGGAGATTTGCATGATCCGCCCGCTTGCCGCCGCCGCGCTCGCGCTGCTGCCTGCCGCCGCCCTCGCGCAAGCGCCGACGAAGCCGAAGCTGATCGTCGCGATATCGGTCGATCAATTCTCCGCCGACTTGTTCGCCGAATATCGCGGACTGTGGCGCGGCGGCATGAAGCGCCTGAGCGAAGGCGTCGTCTTTCCCTCGGGCTATCAGAGCCATGCCGCGACCGAGACCTGCCCCGGCCACTCGACGATCCTGACCGGCGATCATCCGTCGCGCACCGGCATCATCGCAAACAGCTGGATCGACCAGAGCGCGGGGCGCGCGGACAGGACGGTCTATTGCGCGGAAGACGAGACCCTCGCCGGCTCCACCTTCAAGGCGTACACTCCGTCCCCCGCCCATCTGCGCGTGCCCACGCTCGGCGACCGGATGAAGGCGGCCGACCCCGCGAGCCGGGTTGTCTCGGTTTCGGGCAAGGACCGCGCCGCGATTATGATGGGCGGCCACGCGACCGACCAGATCTGGTTTCTCGACCCGTTCAGAAAACGCAGCTTTGTGACGCTCGCCGGCCATGCGAGCGCCGCACCGGCTGCGGTCGCGCGCGCGAATGTCGCGCTCGCTCGCGCCGAAGCCACGCCCGCGCGCCCAATGCCGCTGCCGCCTGGATG
>JACDGO010000040.1 GCA_013821585.1 Sphingomonadaceae bacterium | reverse complement strand
GGCTGGCTTTGGCCGCCGCCGCGGGCTTCGTCGGCGGGGCGATGAACGCGCTGGCTGGCGGGGGCACTTTCGCGACGCTGCCCGCGCTGATCGCGCTGGGATTGCCCGCCAACGCCGCCAACGCAACGTCGAACGTGGCGCTTTTGCCCGGAGCGGCGACAAGCGCCTGGGCCTTTCGCGACGAGCTGGGGCCGGTCGGGACGGTCGATGTCCGGCTGCTCGCCGCGATCACCTTTGCGGGCGGCCTTGCGGGCAGCGCGCTACTGGTGCTGACTCCGAGCCGGAGCTTCGACATAGTCATCCCGTGGCTGCTGCTGTTCGCGTTCGTCGTGATGGCGTTCGGCCGACTCGCGACTGATTGGCTGCACGCCCGGGTCGTCATCGGTGCACGGGCGCTGTTCGCTGCGCAGACGATGCTCGGCGTCTATGGCGGCTATTTCGGCGGCGGCGTCGGGTTGATGATGACCGCGATTTACGGACTGCTTGCAGGCATTTCCCCTCGCGCCCTGTTCGCGCCGCGTACGCTGATGCTGGCGATCGCCAACACGGCCGCCGCGATCGTCTTCATCGCCGCGGGCATCGTGCGCTGGGCCGTCTGCCTGCCGATGCTGGCCGGGGCGATTCTGGGCGGCTGGATCGGCGCGCGTATCGGCGGCGCATTGCCGCCGAGAGCGGTACGCGCGTGGACGCTGCTCGTGACGGCCGCGACGACGCTCATCTTCTTTCGCCGCGCCTATTTCTGACGAACGCCGATCGGGCACGGGCGCGAGACGATAAGGCACCGCTCGGGCGCTTTACAGCGAAGCCTTATCGGCGGATGCTGCGTAGCTCGGCCGTGAGGGACAGCACCGTGGATCAGGAAAAGCCGGTCGAGGGCGGCGCGCTCGTCTATCGCCATCGTCTTTCGACGCGCATCTGGCACTGGGTGAACGCGGTCGCGATCTTCGTGATGCTGATGTCGGGGCTGACGATATCGAACGCGCACCCGCATCTCTACTGGGGCGTTTACGGCGCGAATTTCGATCACGCGTGGCTCAATCTGCCGACGTTTCCCGGCTGGGTGACGATCCCGTCGGGCTACGACCTCGCGTTCGCGCGCGAATGGCATCTGGCGTTCGCCTGGGTGCTTGCGTTCGGGCTGCTCGCCTTCCTCATCGCATCCCTGTGGAATCGCCACGTCCAGCGCGATCTGACGCTCAGCCGCGCGGAGGTCGCGCCGTCGCATCTGTGGGCCGACATCAAGGATCATGCGCGGCTGAAATTTCCGACCGGCGCCGCGGCGCTGCGCTACAAATGTGCTGCAAAAGATCAGCTATATCGGCGTCGTGTTCGTCCTGATTCCGCTGCTGATCCTGACCGGGCTCAGCCTGTCACCGGGGTTCAACGCGATCGTCTCCTTTCCCGATCTGTTCGGCGGCCGCTCGACCGCACGCTCGATACATTTCCTCTGCGCGGGCGGGATCGCGGCATTCATCGCCGTCCATCTGGCGCTCGTCGTACTTGCGGGTCCGTTCAACGAAATCCGCTCGATGGTCACCGGGCGCTCCCGGATTCCGGAGGAAACCTCATGATCACGCGGCGCGCGCTCGTCGGCGGCGGCCTCGCGCTCGGGCTCGCGGGCTGCGACCGGGTCGGCAACAACGCGGCGTTCCAGTCGCTTTTGAAGCAGGGCGAGCATGGCAATTACGCGCTGCAGCGGCTGCTTCAGGGCGGCGGCGCGCTGGCGCGCGAATATGCGCCGAACCAGCGCTCGCCGATATTCCGTTCGAACGGCACCAGCCATCCGGGCGGAGACGATTATGCGCGGCACATGGCGGCGCAGTTCGCGGACTGGACGCTGGTGATCGACGGTTTCGTCGCGCGGCCGCAGGCGCTGCCGCTCGCGGCGCTGCGCGCGCTGCCGCACAAGAGCCAGATCACCCGTCACGACTGCGTCGAAGGGTGGAGCGCGATCGCCAAATGGACCGGCACGCCGCTGAAGCTGCTGCTCGACGGCGCGGGCATAAGCCCGCGAGCGAACTATGTCGTGTTCCACTGCGCCGACGCGATGGGCGACGGATCGATGTATTATGAATCGATCGACCGCGCCGACGCCGCGCATCCGCAGACGATCCTCGCCTGGGCGCTCAACGATAAATTTCTGCCCGTCCAGAACGGCGCGCCGCTGCGGCTGCGCGTCGAGCGCCAGCTCGGCTACAAGCACGCCAAATATGTCCAGCGGATCGAGGCGGTCGAAAGCCTCGCGCACATCGGCGGCGGGGGCGGAGGCTATTGGGAGGATGTCGCCGGCTACCAATGGTATGCGGGGATTTAGCCGCTAGATAGCGCCCGATGAGTTTGTTCGACCGTTTCCTGACGCGCGCGATCAAGCGCGGCACGCTGACGGTGATCGACCACAAGGGCCGCGCGAAGACCTTCGGCGCGCTCGCGCCCGGCTTTCCCGACGTAACGATCCGCTTCACCGACGCGCGCGTCGCGCTCGACATCGCGCGGCGGCCCGAGCTCGGCGCGGCGGAGGCCTATATGGACACGCGCATGATCATCGAGCGCGGCGACATCCTCGATCTCGTCACAATCATTCATAAGAACAACCGCTGGGAGGACGGGCTCGGAATCGACGATCACGGTGCGCTCAGGCGGCTCGCGTGGAAGATCGTCAGCCGGATCGACCGGATCAACTGGTCGCGGCGCGCGCGGCGCAACGTCGCGCATCATTACGATCTCGACGACCGGCTGTTCGATCTCTTCCTCGATAGC
The DNA here is from genome assembly GCA_013821585.1 of Sphingomonadaceae bacterium. Classification (GTDB taxonomy): domain Bacteria; phylum Pseudomonadota; class Alphaproteobacteria; order Sphingomonadales; family Sphingomonadaceae; genus Sphingomonas_O. The sequence continues at coordinate 7,799 of JACDGO010000040.1, read as the reverse complement.
GACCGGCAATATAGCTGCGCCTATTTCACCGACCCGGCGAACAGCCTCGAGCAGGCGCAGGCCGACAAAAAGGCGCATATCGCCGCCAAGCTCGCGCTGAAGCCCGGCCAGCGCGTGCTCGACATCGGCTGCGGCTGGGGCGGGATGGCGCTCTATCTGAACCGCGTCGCGGGGGTCGACGTGCTCGGCGTCACGCTTTCCGAAGAGCAGCTCAAGGTCGCCCGCGCTTCCGCCGCCGCGGCGGGCGTCTCCGACCGGGTGAAGTTCGAGCTGACCGATTATCGCGACCTGACCGGACGCTTCGATCGCATCGTCTCGGTCGGCATGTTCGAACATGTCGGCCCGCCCTATTACAACGCCTTCTTCCGCAAGTGCCGCGATCTCCTGACCGGCGACGGGGTGATGCTGCTGCACACGATCGGCCGGCTCGACGGACCCGGAAAGACCGACGCCTGGACCGCGAAATACATCTTCCCCGGCGGCTATATCCCCGCGCTGAGCGAAGTCGTGACGGCGAGCGAGCGCTGCAGGCTGATCGTGACCGACTTCGAGAACCTGCGGCTGCACTATGCGTGGACGCTGCGCCACTGGTATGCGCGCACGACCGCCCGGCGCGCCGAGATCGAGGCGCTTTACGACGGGCGCTTCTTTCGCATGTGGCACTTCTATCTGGCGGGCGCGACGGTCGCCTTCGAGCAGGGCGGCCTTTGCAACTATCAGCTGCAATATGCCAAGGCGCGCGACGCCTTGCCGGTGACGCGCGACTATATGGCGGCGGCGGAACGGAAATTCGGAGACCACGCGGCATGACGTTGATGGACCGCTTCCTGACGCGGACCTTCCGCCGCGGCATGCTGACCGTCGTCGATCATCGCGGCGTCGCTCGCCGCTTCGGCGTGGCGACGCCGGGCTTTCCGGAGATCGGCGTCCGCCTCGCCGACGCGCGCGTCGGGCGTGACATCGCCGCGCGGCCGCGGCTCGGCGCGGGCGAGGCTTATATGGACGGCCGCCTGATCGTCGAGGGCGACGACATTCTCGGTCTGATCATGCTGCTGCGCCTCAATTCGCGCTGGGAGGACGGCGGCGCGGTGCGCGATGCCGGGCTCGCGCGGCGCGCTCTCGGCGGGCTGGTCGGGCGGATCGACCGGATCAACTGGGCGCGCAAGTCGAAGCGCAACGTCGCGCATCATTACGATCTCGACGACCGGCTCTACGAACTCTTCCTCGACGACGACCGACAATATTCGTGCGCCTATTTCACCGATCCCGCGAACAGCCTCGAACAGGCGCAGTCCGACAAGAAGGCGCATATCGCGTCGAAGCTGGCGCTGAAGCCGGGTCAGCGCGTTCTCGACATCGGCTGCGGCTGGGGCGGCATGGCGCTCTACCTCCACGAAAAATCGGGCGCCGAAGTGCTCGGCGTCACGCTCAGCGAGGAGCAGCTCAAGGTCGCGCGCGCGCGTGCCGCGGCGGCGGGGGTTTCCGATCGCGTGAAGTTCGAGCTAATCGACTATCGCGCGGTCACGGGAAAGTTCGACCGTATCGTTTCGGTCGGGATGTTCGAGCATGTCGGCCCCGCGAGCTACGACGCCTTCTTCGCCAAATGCCGCGATCTCCTGACCGAAGAAGGCGTCATGCTGCTCCACACCGTTGGACGGTTGGGAACGCCGGGCGTCACTGACGCATGGACCGCGCGCTATATCTTTCCCGGCGCGTACAGTCCGTCGCTGAGCGAGATCGTCACCGCGACCGAGAAATTGCGCCTGATCGTCACCGACGTCGAGACTTTGCGCGTCCACTACGCCCATACGCTGCGCCATTGGTACGAACGCACCGGCGCGCACCGCGCAGAGATCGAGGCACTCTACGACGTGCGTTTCTACCGCATGTGGCGCTTCTACCTCGCCGGAAACGTCGCGGGCTTCCAATGGGGCGGCATGTGCAACTATCAGGTGCAGATCGCCCGGTCGCGCGACGCCTTGCCGATCACGCGCGACTATATGGCGGTGGAGGAGGAGCGGTTGCGGGCATGACGGGGGGATTCGAAGCGGCGGGGGATGAGCTGACGGGAGCTGTGATCGCGCGCGCCGTCGAGCCGGGGCACGGCGAAGGCGGCGCCACGGCGCGCGGCGCGTGCCTCAACTGCCGCGCGTCGCTCGACGGCCCCTACTGCCACCAGTGCGGCCAGGCGGCGCACGTTCACCGCACGCTGAGCGCGATCGGCCACGAGATCGCCCACGGCGTTTTCCATTTCGAGGGCAAGATCTGGCGCACGCTGCCATTGCTGCTTTTCAAACCCGGCGAACTCACCCGCCGCTATGTCCACGGCGAGCGCGCCAAGTTCGTGTCGCCGCTCGCGCTGTTCCTGTTCACCGTCTTCCTGATGTTCGCGGTGATCACCGCGATCGCGGGAGAGGCGCACGTCGCCGGCCCGCTCGCGCTCGGCGATAAGACCGGACCCCAGATCGACGCCGAGATGGCGCGGCAAAGGACGCTGCTCCATTCGCTGCGCGACGAGCGCGACCGGCTGCGCGCGGCGGGCAAGGACACGCGCGCGATCAATGCGCGACGCCTTGCGGTCGCCAACAAAATGCGCGACCTTGCCACCGCGAGGGTGCTCGCAAGCGACGACGCGAACCCCATCACCAATCCATCGCACAGCCGCTGGGGGCGGCTCGATTCCGCGCTTCGCAAGGCCAAGGCCAACCCCGACCTCGTTCTCTACAAGATGCAGTCGAGCGCTTATAAATACAGCTGGGCGCTGATCCCGCTATCGACTCCGTTTCTGTGGCTGCTGTTCTTCTGGCGGCGGCAGCACCGGATGTTCGACCATGCGGTGTTCGTCACCTACTCGCTCACCTTCATGATGCTGCTCACGGTCGCGCTGACCGTGTTGTCGGCGCTCGGCCTCGGCACGCCGGTACTGTCGCTCGCGGCATTCCTGCCGCCGGTGCACATCTACAAGCAGCTGCGCGGCGCTTACAGAATCGGGCGGACGGGCGCCGCGCTGCGCACGTTCGCGCTAATGATCTTCGGCGCGATCGTCCTGACCCTGTTCCTGCTTCTGCTCCTGATGATCGGCGTGATGGGCTAGCGCGCGGGCGCGGCGCGCATTTCCGCGCGCATCGCTTCCATCGCGCCGCGCCGTTCTTCGGGAGTCAGCGTCCCGTCGTGGTTCGCGTCCGCTTGGTCGAAGCGCGCGAGCGTCGCGTCGAGCGCTTCCTTCAGCGAAACGCGGCCGTCCTTGTCGCCGTCGGCCATCACGAACATGCCGAAGCCGGCGTTGGGATCGCCTTCGCGCATCATCATCATGCGATGGCCGCCCATGCCGCGCGCGCCGTTCTCCGCACGCATTTCGGTGTGCATGCCGCCCGCGCCGGGACGATGGGCCATGAACTCGTCGCGGCTGATCGACCCGTCGTGGTTGGCGTCGATCGCATCGAAGGCGTCCGTGCGGTGTTCGGCCATCATCGCCTCCATCGACGCCTGGACCTCCTCGCGCGTGACGAAGCCGTCATGGTTGGCGTCCATCTTGGCGAATTGCGCGCGCACCTTGGCCTCGGCGTCGGCGCGCGTCGTCGGCCCATCCATGTCGTGATGCATCGCCACCTGCGCGGCGGCGGGAACCGCGAGCGCGACGACGGCGGCGCTCGTCAGGATCATTTTGTTCATCGCTGTCCTCCCCGGAAAACGGTGCGCCGGATGTGCCGCGCGCAAGCTGTATGGCGGTTGAACGATGGCGGGCTTGGGTTATGACGCCGCGCTTGCCGATCGGGAGTGCGGGATGAGCGACATCAAGCGCGTGGTGCTGGCCTTTTCGGGCGGGCTCGACACCAGCGTCATACTCAAATGGCTCCAGCAGAATTACGGGTGCGAGGTCGTCACCTTCACCGCCGACCTGGGCCAGGGCGAGGAGCTCGAGCCCGCGCGCGCGAAGGCGCGGCTGATGGGCGTCAGGGAAGAGCACATCTTCATCGACGACCTGAAGGAGGAATTCGTCCGCAATTACGTCTTTCCGATGATGCGCGCGAACGCGCTCTACGAAGGGCTGTATCTGCTCGGCACGTCGATCGCGCGGCCCTTGATCGCCAAGCGCCAGATCGAGATCGCGCGTGCAGTCGGCGCGGACGCGGTCAGTCATGGCGCGACAGGCAAGGGCAACGACCAAGTGCGCTTCGAGCTCGGCTATTACGCGCTCGCGCCCGACATCCGCGTGATCGCGCCGTGGCGCGAGTGGGATTTGACCAGCCGCACCGCGCTGATTGCCTTCGCGGAAGCGCACCAGATTCCCGTGCCGAAGGACAAACGCGGCGAAAGCCCGTTCTCGACCGATGCGAACATCCTCCACACGTCTTCGGAAGGGAAAGTGCTCGAGGATCCGTGGGAGGAAGTGCCGCCTCACGTCTATTCGCGCACCGTGAACCCCGAGGACGCGCCCGACGCGCCTCAGGTCATCACGGTCGATTTCGAGCGCGGCGACGCGGTCGCGGTGAATGGCGAAGGCATGAGCCCCGCGACCTTGCTCGCGAAGCTCAACGACCTCGGCCGCATCCACGGAATCGGCCGCCTCGATCTGGTCGAGAACCGCTTCGTCGGGATGAAGTCACGCGGGATGTACGAGACGCCTGGGGGAACGATCCTCCACCTCGCGCACCGCGGCGTCGAACAGCTGACGCTCGATCGCGGCGCCGCGCATCTGAAGGACGAGTTAGGCCCCCGTTACGCCGAGCTCATTTACAACGGCTTCTGGTTTTCGCCCGAGCGCGAGATGCTCCAGGCGGCGATCGACCATAGCCAGGCGAAGGTCTCGGGCACCGTCCGCCTCAAGCTTTACAAAGGCGGCGCCCACGTCATCGGCCGCAAGTCGCCGAACAGCCTCTACAGCGAAAAGGTCGTGACCTTCGAGGATGACGCCGGCGCCTATGACCAGCGCGACGCTGAAGGCTTCATCAAGTTGAACGCGCTGCGCCTGCGCCTGGTCGGGCGGCGCGACGCGCGCTAACGCCCAATTAACCAGCCTTTAGAGGTTTTCGCCCATCGCTTGGCGCTCGGTTCGGGCGGGCGGGACTATGGCAAGCGGACACAGCGTCGACGTGGCGATCATCGGCGCGGGGCCGGCGGGGCTGACCGCGGCCTATTTGCTGACGAAAGCGGGAAAGCGCGTCGCGGTGATCGAGAAGGACGGCCACGCCGTCGGCGGGATCAGCCGGACGGTCGAGCACGAGGGATTCCGCTTCGACATCGGCGGGCACCGCTTCTTCTCGAAGAGCCGCGAAGTCGTCGACCTGTGGAACGAACTGCTCCCCGACGGATTCGTCGAGCGCCCGCGGATGAGCCGCATCTATTACGAGGGCAAGTTCTACAGCTATCCGCTGCGCGCGTTCGAGGCGCTCTTGAACCTCGGCGTCTGGCGCTCGGCGCTGTGCATGGCGAGCTACGCGCGCTGGAAGCTCGCGCCGAAAAAGCAGGTGAGGAGCTTCGAGGACTGGGTGGTCAACCAGTTCGGCCACAAGCTCTATTCGATCTTCTTCAAAACCTACACCGAGAAGGTGTGGGGCATCCCGTGCGACGAGATGTCGGCCGACTGGGCGGCGCAGCGCATCAAGGGGCTGAGCCTCGGCGCGGCCGTGCTCGACGGGCTGAAGCGCTCGCTCGGCCTCAACAAGCGGCCCAACGACGGCATGGCGACCAAGAGCTTGCTCGAAACTTTCCGCTATCCGCGCCTCGGCCCCGGCATGATGTGGGACTCCGCGCACGACAAGGTGGTTGCGGGCGGCAACGCGGTGCTGATGGGCCATGCGCTCAAACAGCTCACGCAGGACCAGCTGTCGAGCCGCTGGAAGGTCGCGGCGACACGCGCCGACGGCTCGGTGGTGACGATCGACGCGGGGCATGTGATCAGCTCGGCGCCGATGCGCGAGCTCGCCGGACGGCTCCACCCGCTGCCCGCGGCGCTTCCCGCCGCGCTCGACCTCAAATATCGCGATTTCCTGACCGTCGCGCTGATGATCCGCTCGGACGATCTGTTCCCCGACAACTGGATCTACATCCACGATTCGAAGGTGAAGGTGGGCCGCGTCCAGAATTTCCGGAGCTGGTCGCCCGACATGGTGCCCGATCCCGAACTCGCGTGCGTCGGCCTCGAATATTTCTGTTTCGAAGGCGACGGACTGTGGTCGTCGACCGACGTCGAGCTGATCGCGCTCGCGACGAAAGAGATGGCGACCCTCGGCCTGTGCGATCCCGCCCATGTCGTCGGCGGCGCGGTGGTGCGACAGGAAAAGGCCTATCCGGTCTATGACGACGGCTATGCCGAAAACGTCGCGGCGCTTCGCGCGGAGGTTGAGGCGCGCTGGCCGACGCTCCACCTCGTCGGGCGCAACGGCATGCACCGCTACAACAACCAGGATCACGCGATGATGACGGCGATGCTCACCGTCCGCAACATCCTCGCGGGCGAGCGGCTCTACGACATCTGGGGCGTCAATGAGGACGCCGAATATCACGAGGCGGGCCGCGAAGGCGAAGCCGCCGCGCTCGCCAGCGTGCGCGCGGTGCCCGAACGGCTGAAGGCGGCATGATCGGTTTGCTCGGCAAAACCTGGCCGCGCTACCTGATCGTCAGCGCGATTTCGCTTGGCGTCGATGTTTCGGTCTTTCTCGCGCTGCTCGGGGCCGGCACGCCTTCGCTCGCCGCGTCGGCGGGCGGTTACTGCACCGGCATCGTCGCGCACTGGCTGCTCTCCAGCCGCGCGGTGTTTTCGGCGCGCGTCGCCGCGCCGGGCGCGCCGCGCGCGCGTCAGCAGGCGATGTTCCTCGCCTCGGCGGTCGCCGGGCTCGCCGTCACCCAGTCGGTCATGGCGAGCTTCGCGCTGCTCGATCTCGATCCCCGGCTCGCGAAGCTCGTCGCGATCCCGCTGAGCTTCCAGCTCGGCTATGTGTTGCGCAGGCGCGTGGTGTTCGCGTGATGCGCGCGCACCCCTTTCCCTGGAGGCCGCTACTCTTCGTCTGGGCGGCGATTTCAGTTCTGCTGGTTGTGATGATGTACACGGCGATCCTGACCGGAAGCTATGCCGACCCCGACGATCTGATGCGGCTTCAGCAGGTCCGCGACCTCGCCGGCGGACAGGGCTGGTTCGACATGACGCAACACCGGATGGCGCCGCCCGCCGGCCTGTCGATGCACTGGTCGCGGCTGGTCGACATCCCCCTGCTCATATTCATGGCGCCGCTGACGCCTCTGCTCGGGCAACCGGCGGCGGAGGCGATCGCGGTGACGGCCGCGCCTTTGCTCACCTTGCTCGTCCTGCTCGTCGGCCTCGTTTTCGCGATGCGGCGGCTGTTCGGGCCGCTGCCGTCGATCCCGCTGTTCGCGCCTTTGCTGCTCGTCTCCGCGCCTGCTGTAATGGCGCAGATCCATCCGACCCGGATCGATCATCACGGCTGGCAGATCGCGTTCGCCGCACTCGCTTTCGCGGGCCTGCTCGCGCGCGACCCGCGCCGTTCGGGTCTCGCCGCCGGCACGGCCACCGCGATCTATCTGTCAATCTCGCTCGAAGGCCTGCCCTTCGCGCTCGCTTGCGCGGCAATCCTCGCGCTGCTCTGGGCGCTGGGGCGCGAATCGGGCGTGCGGCTGACCGCGTTCATGGCCGCGCTCGCGGGCGCCGGCGCAGCGCTGTTCGTGCTGACCGCGCCGACCTTGCGCTGGAGCGAGCCTTATTGCGACGCGCTGATGCCCGCGCACGTCGTGACGCTCGCCGTCGCCGCGCTCGGCACCGCGGGAGCGGTTCGCTTCGCCGG